>DASYCL010000889.1:0-6099 GCA_036500245.1 Polyangiaceae bacterium
CTGCCCGGCTTTCACCCGACGTGGACGCTGCGCAAGGGCATCGAAGAGATGTATCGCGCTTACCGGGACGGCAAGATGACCGCGGAAGAGTTCCTCGGTCCCCGCTACTACCGGCTGCGCACCGTGGAAGGCTTGAAGGAGCGCGGCGCGCTAGACGACAACCTGCGACGCACGAGCTCAAACTAAGCTTGCACGAGCCAGAGTCATGAGTGCGCGACCGATTGCCTACGTGATGGAGCAAACGCTCGGCAGCATCACGCACTATTTGAATCTGCGCCGCGAAGAATCCGCCGCCGAAGGGCCGCGTCCGCGCTGGATGCCGATCGAATTCCAAACCGGGTTTTTGCCGTGGACGGTCACCGCGAGTTGGCTCACGCGCCGCGCGCTCCGCGGCGTGCTCGACGAAGTCGACGGCATCTTCATGCACACGACGACGCTCGCACCGCTGTCCGTCGACTATTTCCGCAAAAAACCCACTGTGCTCTCGAGCGACGGCACGCCGCTGAACAAGCGCGGCATGCGCCACGCCTACGGCTTGCGCGAAGAAGGGCGCCTGTCGCAGGAAGCGAAGCGGACGCTCTACCGAGGCGTGTTCGGCAGCGCAGCCGGGCTCGTGGCTTGGTCGAACTGGACCAAGCAATCATTCGTCAACGACTACGGCTGCCGCGAAGAAGACGTCGCGGTGATTCCGCCCGGCATCGATCTCAAGGAGTTCTCGGTCGGTGATCGTAACCACGAATTGCCGCGCATCCTTTTCGTCGGCGGTGACTTCGAACGCAAGGGCGGAGATCTCTTGCTCGACGTATTCCGGCGCAGATTGCGCGGTCGTTCCGAGTTGATCTTGGTCACCAAAGCGCAGATCCCCGATGAACCGGGCGTGAGCGTGCATCGCAACGTGAGCGCGAATTCGGACGAGCTACACGATCTTTACCGCACCTCGGACCTGTTCGTGTTGCCCACGCGCGCGGATTGCTATTCGCTCGTGTGCATGGAAGCGCTGGCGGCGGGGCTGCCGATCGTCGCGACGCGCGTCGGCGGTATCCCGGACATGATCCAAGAGGGCCAGACAGGCCACCTTTTGGAGGTGGGCGACGCGGGCGCGCTCGGGGACGCGCTGGAGGCGCTGGTCATGAACCCGGCACAGCGGCAGATCATGAGCAAAAACAGCCGGCGCGAAGCAGAGCGACGCTTCGATGCGCGCGAAAACGCTCGCGCCTTGTTCGAGTTCGTGCGATCGCGCTGCTGAACGGCTCGTGCGCGCTCACCCGATCCGCCAAAAACATTGACGACGATGGCTCTCGACTTGACTCGTGTACTCGCGCATATCCCTCGCCTCGCGAAAGTCGCGTTCGAAGAAATCGAGCCGCTCTTGTCGACGGCGGTGCTGGCGCAAGTCGCCGATGTCTTTCCGCAGCAAAGCTTCACGCGAACTCGCACCGCGCTGCTTCGCGCAGCCGGCGTTCAGATCGGCAAGCAGTCACTCATTCAGGGACCGGTTCGGGTGACCGGCTTCGGTAACGCGTGCCGCCTTCTCTCCATCGGCGACTACACGATCATCACGGGGCGCCTGCACGTGGATCTCGGCGCGCCAGTGCGCATCGGCAACGGGGTGCGCATCGGTCACGACGTCACGCTCTTGACCGTCAATCACGCCATCGGCAGAAAAGACTTGCGCTCGGGCACACGCGAGTTTCACGGCATCGACATCGGCGACGGGACCTGGATTGCGTCGCGCGTCACCGTGTTACCGAATGTACACATCGGACCCGGCTGTGTCGTCGCGGCCGGCGCGGTGGTGAGCCGCGACGTGCCGGCGAACACGCTCGTCGCGGGCGTTCCGGCGCGCGTGATTCGCTCGCTCAACGTCGATCAGTGACGCTCCAGCGAAACACGCAACTGTAAGCACAACCGCGCTGCGCCGGAGAAACCGAGAGAAACGGCGCGCACACTCGAGCAAGCGAGTGGCGGAAGCGCGCCCGCTGTGGACGCAAGGGCCGTATCAAGCTAACGCTTCTCGAGACGTGGACAGCGCGCTAGACGAATCTATCTTGGACTTCTGGGCGCCGTCTGCGCTCGGGATTCGCATGGTCGAGCGTTTGTTTGGTCGCTTGCCACCGTTCGTCGCGGGGCGTGCCATCACGCTCGGCTTACGCGCGAGCGGAGTAAAAATTGGGCGCGCCACCGTATTTTGGGGCATGCCCGAGCTGGTCGGCCATGGCGACATGGGTGCGCGCCTCAGCGTTGGGACTTATTGCGGCTTCAACGCGCGTTGCTACTTCGAACTCACGGATAAAATTACCATTCACGACCACGTCGCGGTCGGCCAAGACGTCATGTTTCTGACTCGCACGCACGACACTTCGAATCCCGAAAAACGTGCGGGAACCCCGAGCTCACGGCCGATCGAGGTTGAAAATGGCGCCTGGATCGGCGCGCGATGCACTATCTTACCCGGAGTGAAGATCGGCGCAGGCTCGGTAATCGGAGCGTCCGTGGTGGTTGCCAAAGACGTACCGCCCAATACGCTGCTCATGGGCACGCGCAGTGTCTCACTCGCCAAGTGGCGCTGATTCGGGAGTTTTGAAATATGGATCGTTCCTCTGCGCTCGAAATCGTAAAAGCCGCCCTGAGTGAAGTGTTCGTGCAGTCTGGGTTAGCAGTGCCGGAAACCATCGCCGAAGAAACCGTGCTGGTCGGCAAAGACGCCGTGCTCGATTCGCTCGGCGTCGTCTCACTGATCGTCGAAGTGGAGCAGCGCGTCGAGAGCGAGCACAGCGTGTCCGTCACGCTCGCGAACGACAAAGCGATGTCGGCGCGCAACAGTCCTTTTCGCACCGTCGGCGTGCTCGCGGATCACGTCGTCGCGATGGTGACCGAGGAGAGCGCCGCGTGAGCAATGCATCCGAAAAACCGGTGCTGATCGTCACCGGCAGCCGCAAGGGCATCGGTCGCTATCTGGCCGAATACTATTTGGGCAAGGGTTACCTGGTCGAAGGCTGTAGCCGCGGCAACGCCGATCTCAAGGAGCCGAACTACACGCACCACGAGGTGGACGTGGCGGACGAACGCGCAGTCCGGCGCATGATCGCGGACGTCACGAAGCGCCACGGTCGCATCGACGTCGTCTTGAACAACGCGGCGATCGCGAGCATGAATCATATTTTGCTCACGCCTGCCGCTTCGGCGAATCGCATGCTGCAAGTCAACGTCACCGGCACGATGCTGTTTTGCCGAGACGCGGCCAAGGTGATGATTCGGCGGCGCCACGGCCGAATCGTGAATTTTACGACGATCGTCGCGCCGATCGCGCTGGCTGGTGAAGCGCTCTACGCGGCATCGAAGAGCGCGGTCGTGACCTTCACTCGAATTTTGGCGTTCGAGCTCGGGCAGTGGGGCATCACCTGCAATTCGTTCGGCGCGACTCCGATCATGACCGACATGATCCGCGGCGTGCCTCAGGACAAAATCGACGCGGTCGTGAATGGCCTGGCGATCAAGCGTCTCGGCACACCCGAGGACTGCGCGAACGTGTGTGATTTTTTCATCAGCCCGGCCAGCGACAACATCACCGGGCAGGTCATCTACCTGGGTGGGATCACCTAGGCGACGTGAGCGGCGATGATTGCGCCTTGGCTTTTGGATCGACTGGCAAAGTGGGGGAACGACACCGCGCTGGTCTGGAACGGCGCCGCGACGAGCTACGCGGATTTACTCGCGCGTTGTCTCGAGTGGCAAGCTACATTCGAAGCGCGAGGCGTGAAGCCCGGCCACGTCGTGGCACTCGAGGGTTCGTTTTCGCCGAACGCATGCGCGGCGCTGCTCGCATTGGTGCGCGCTGGGGCCGTCTCGGTGCCGCTCACGCCGATCATGCGCGCGCAGCGTGATCAATCGCTCGCCATCGCCGAAGCGCGCTTGCTCATCGAATTCGACGACGCGGATCAAGCCACCTTCTTCGACTTCGAACGCGAAGTCACGAATCCGCTCACGCAAAAGCTGATTCTACGCGAGCACCCCGGACTCGTGATTTTCTCTTCCGGCTCGACCGGTACGCCCAAAGCGATCTTGCACGATTTGGCGGCAATTCTCGGCAAATTCGAAAAAATTCGCCAAAAGAAGACCACGCTCACCTTCTTGCTCTTCGATCACATCGGCGGCATCGACACGCTGTTCAACACGTTCGCGAGCGGCGGCACGGTCGTCACGGTGCCGAATCGCGATCCGGAAACCGTGTGCGCGGCGATCGCGAAGCACCGAGTGCACACGCTGCCGACTTCGCCCACGTTCCTCAATTTGATGCTGATGTCGGGCGCCGCCGACACGCACGATATGTCGTCGCTGCGCGTGATCGCCTACGGCACCGAACCGATGCCCGAGAGCACACTGAAAGCGCTGCACGAGCGCTTGCCGGACGTCGCGCTGGTGCAAACTTACGGCATGTCGGAGCTCGGCGTGCTGCGTTCGCGTTCGCGCGACTCGGAGTCACTCTGGCTCAAATTCACCGGCGAAGGTTTCCAAACCAAAATCGTGAACGGCATCCTCTGGGTCAAAGCCGAGGCCGCCATGATGGGCTACTTGAACGCGCCGGATCTGTTCGACGCCGAAGGCTGGCTCAATACCCAAGACGCGGTGGAAGTCGACGGCGAATACCTGCGAATTTTGGGCAGAGCGAGCGATCTGATCAACGTCGGCGGCCAGAAAGTGTACCCGGCGGAGGTCGAGAATTTCTTGCTTCAGCTCGACAACGTCGAAGACGTCGCGGTCTTCGGCAAGGCCCAACCGATGATGGGACAAGTCGTGGCCGCACGCTTCAAGCTGCAAAAGCCCGAGCCCGCCGACGCATTCAAACGTCGGATGATGGCGTTCTGCCGCGGGCGTCTGGCAAACTACCAAATCCCACGCGTCGTCGAATTTACCGAAGAAGAGCAGTTCGGCGCGCGCTTCAAGAAATTGCGCCATGAGTGACACAGAAGACGCGCGGATCGACCGAACCGAGCCGAACCTGAAAGGCTGGCAAAAGATCGTCAGCTTGTTGCGGGAAGATACCGACGGCATCCATCCGCGACTCATCGTCGCCAACGCCGCATCGAATATTTTGCCGCGTCACCACGCCAGAGCACTGCGCGCGCGCCTCTTCGGTTTGGTCGGCTTTCAAATCGGGGCCGGCGCTCGTTTCGACGGCACGCCGCGCATCAACGGCGGCGCGGACTTGGCGCAGAATCTCCGCATCGGAAGCGACGCCAGCATCGGCGCCGATTGTGTGCTCGACCTCGGCGAAAAAATTACCATCGGCGATCGCGTCACGCTGGGTCCCGGTGTGATGATCCTCACGAGCACCCACGAGCTCGATATCCGTGAGCACCGCGCCGGACCCGTGCAACTTGCGCCAGTGACGATTGGAGACGGTGCCTGGCTCGGGGCCCGCGCGATCATCTTGCCGGGCGTCACGGTTGGCGCGGGCGCGATCGTGAATCCGGGCGCGGTCGTGAACAAGGATGTTGCCCCACAGACTCGAGTCGGAGGTATCCCAGCGACACAGCTCGAGGTATTGAAGACCGATGAAGGCTCTGGTTCGTAGCGGGCTCGCCGTGCTGGGAGTGGCCGCGCTGGCCGTGTCGATCGCCATCTTGCCGCGCGTGTTCGGGCGCAAGCGGCTGCGTTTTCCGTATTTGACCGGGCCGATCGCGTCGAGCGAATACCAAGCGCTCGCCGCGCAGCCCGGTTGGAGCAAGGCGAGCGCGAACGTCGCCCCCGGCATCACACTGAACGGACTCGTGCGCCGGCCTTCTGCCCACGGTGCGCCCTGGGTGCTCTACTATCCCGGCAACGACGCGACGCAACTGAAACGCGGCCAGGCATTCTTGTCGCGCCTGCGCGGCGATCAGGATTGGGGTCTCGCGGTCTTTGCCTACCGCGGCTACGACTCCTCTGACGGCACGCCGCACGTCGCCGATCTCGCCGCGGATGCTCCGGCGATTTTAAGCGAGTTGTGCAAGAACGAAAAGATCTCGCCGGCACAGGTGAACGCGATCGGATTTTCGATCGGCGGCTACTTCGCAGTGCGCGCCGCGAACGCGCTGACCCAACAAAACCAGCCACCCC
>DASYCL010000890.1:0-2921 GCA_036500245.1 Polyangiaceae bacterium
TGTTCGAATCGGTGACGAAGTACGGGCTCGAGCTGGCGCTGATCTTGCCGGCGCTGGAGGCCTGCGACCAGGTGCTACTCAGCGCCGACCTGCGCTGGGGAAAAAAGCGTGAAAAGCTCGAGTTCAACCTCGAGCTCGGCAGCGCCGAGGTAGCCGATCCATTGCCGCCGCGCGACGAGATTCAGGCGCTGTTGCAGGCATTCGCCGAGAACCCAAGCTGGCGTGCCGAGCTTGCGCAAAAGATTTTGGATTTGCCCGGTGTCGGGCTGTGCGTGCCGGATTTGTGCTTCACGAATCAGCGCACGGGCGAGCGAGTATTGTGCGAAGTGCTCGGTTTTTGGAGCCGAGACGCGGTGTGGCGGCGCGTGGAGTTGGTCGAAAAAGGGATCGCGGACAAGATCGTGTTCGCGCTCAGCGCGCGGCTCCGCGTGAGCGAAGAAGTGCTCGACGGTTCCGAGTCTGCGGCGCTCTACGTCTACAAAGGCGCCCTCAACCCCAAAGCTCTCGAACGCAAGCTCGACGAGCTCGTCGCCGAAGTGCCTAGAAAACGTCGGCCCACGCTCGCGAAGAAAGTGCGCGGCCTGGCTTAGGATGCGCTCGGTCACGCCCAAAGATCTGAGCGGGCATTGTCCGCGTTGCGTGCTCAAATCGGAAATCTGCGTTTGTGCAGAGCTGCCGCGCATCCAGACGCGCACGGAGTTCGTGCTCATTCGGCATGTGACCGAGCTCTTGCTCACCAGCAACACCGGGCGTTTCGCGGCGCTTTCGCTGCCGAATTCGCGCGTGCTCGCTTACGGCGGCGGAGCCGAGTTCGACGCGAGCGAACTCACGGAGCCGGGGACCGCGCTGCTCTATTGCAGTGGCGCGCCGCGACCGCTGTCGTTCGTGCCGAAGCGGCTAATCGTGCTCGACGGCAGCTTTCGGCAAGCGCGGCGAATGTACAAGCACGTCGCCGCGCTGCGCGAATTGCCTGAGCTCACGCTGCCCGTGCCGCACGTCGCGCCGACGCGTTTGCGCAAACCGACGCTCGTCGGCGGCATGTCGACAATCGAAGCGATTGCGCTCGCGCTGTCTGCGCTCGAGGGCAGGGACGTCGCAGCTCCGCTCTTTGCGCTCTACAGCGAGCTCGTGCGGCGCGCGGACTATTTGCGCGGGCGGAAACGCGAGATTGTCACTGTGGGCCTTTGACGCCTAGCCGCGTGGGCCGGCGTTCGCTGTCCAGTTTGCGAATCAAACCCAGCCCGAAGCGCGACAGCGCGACGAAACCCGAGATCGCCGCGACGACCAGACCGAACACCATTACGATTTCGCCGCCGCCCGCCGGATTTTCGAGCGAAGAATGCGGTCCTCGCAGCGCGAGCCAAGTGCCGAGCAGCGCGAGCAGACCGCCCAGAGCACCGCTCGCGGTGAGCAAACGCGCACTCTTGCGCGCCTGATTCGGAACGTGACGAGCCATAGCCAGTCGAGTTTAGCAGCCCGCTCGCGCGCGAACCGCTGGGATTTGGCCGGTCGTTCGCGGGAGCCCCCGCGCGGAGCTCGAGTGCGCAAAAATTTCTGCAACAAGGGCGCGACAATCGCCAAAAGATGAGGTACGAAGCCGGCCCTCGTAAGAAACCTGTCCGGGTAGCTCAGTCGGTAGAGCAGTGGATTGAAAATCCACGTGTCGTCAGTTCAATTCTGACCCTGGACACCGCGAGCTCGGCGGCGTGAAAGCCGCTCCGAGCCGAATCGACCGGAAAACGCGGCGCTCAAATCCGAGGCTCGGGGTATGATGCCAAAGTGGTGAGCGTGTCGCCTGGGCATCAGCAGAATCCGTACGCGTCCGAAGCGTACTTGCAGCAATTGCTGCAGAAGGCAAAGGCCGCCGGCGCGCGTGACATCCACCTCAAAGTGGGCCAGCCGCCGGGCGCGCGCGTGCGCGGCAGTTTGGTGTTCTTCCGTGTCGATCGCATTCGCCCGGCGGACACCGAAGCCGTCGTGCGCCACCTGATCCGCGATCCGGCGCTGCTCGCGAACCTCGACGCATTGCGCGAATACGACACTTCCTACGAGGTGCACGGCATCGGCCGTTTTCGCGTCAACATCTATCGCCAACGGGCGACGCTCGCGGTCGTGATGCGTGTGATTCCGCATCAAGTGCCGAGCCTGGCAGAGCTCGGAGCGCCGGCCGCGTGCCGCGTGTTGGCGGAGAAAGATCGCGGGCTCGTCCTGTGCGTCGGCGCGGCGGGCAACGGCAAGACGAGCACGCTTGCCGCAATGCTCGACCACATGAACAAGAACACCGCGCGCCACATCGTCACGATCGAAGATCCGATCGAATACATTTACATCGACGACAAGTGCTCGGTGAGCCAGCGCGAAATCGGCTACGACACGCAGAGCTTTGCGAGCGCGCTCCGCGCCGCTTTGCGCCAAGATCCGGATGTAATCCAAGTGGGTGAGATTCGCGACGCCGAAACCATGGACATCGCGCTAAAAGCCGCCGAAACCGGGCACCTCGTGCTCTCCACGCTGCACACGCCCGATGTTGCGCGGACGATGAACCGCATCATCGCGCTGAGTGACGGCGAATCCGAGGATCTGCGCGAGCGGCTCGGCGATTCACTGCAAGGCATCGTCGCGCAGCGCTTGCTGCCGCGCGCGGACGGCCAAGGCATGGCGCTCGCCGCCGAAGTGCTCGTCTCCACCGGTTCGGTGCGCGAAACCATCAAGCGCCCACTCGGCAACCCGTCGCTCAAAGAGCTGATGGAACAAGGCCAATCGATGTACGGCATGCAAACCTTCGAGACGCACATCAAAGCCCTCGTGCAAGCCGGCATCGTCGATCGCGAAGTCGGCCGCGCCGCGATGGGCTTTTGAGCTTGGGTTGCTTCTGCCTGGCGCGTGAGCGTGAGCGTTGAGTCGGCGCGCGCGTCTTCAGC
>DASYCL010000891.1:0-4871 GCA_036500245.1 Polyangiaceae bacterium
GCCCGCACGGCTATTACCTTTCGCCGATTTTCGATCCGCGCGACGGCAATTTTTTGGTGCGTTGCCGCCCGCCCGGGCTAGCGATCGAAGTCGCAGTCACGGCGAATCCGCCGCTCCCGCGCCACGCGGTCGCTCCGACGCCCGATGCGCCAGCGCCGCCTGCGCAAACCTGGCCCCCAGGTGAAGTCGCGACGCCAACCGAACCCTGGCCCACGACGGGCAGCGCGCCAAAGAACGCGATCGGGGATGTTGATTTGGGTTACTAGGGAGACGCGAGGTTCTTGGGTGTTGTATCTCTCGCCCGACGCGTATCAAAGCGCTTGGCCGCCCGCGCTTCTGGCTGCGCGACGGGCGCCTGTTCGGTCAGTTTTAACGTGGCCGCCTCCCTCTCGAGAACCGTGATCAGCCCGGCGAATCAGTAGCTTTGTTTTATTTCCGGGCATCTGGCCCCAGCCCTTCGGCGCGCGCTAGGGCGCGAAGGAGATGCAGGAGCGGCGCTCTTAGGCGTTGCGCCTGCGCCCGCGGAACAGCCCGAGCGCGAACAGCACTCCGAGGAACGACACCAACCCGTCTGAGCCCGCGGCGCCCGGCATGCTGCAGCCGCACTTGCCGCTCGCTTTGGCTGTGCCGGTCCCAGCATCAGCGCCGGCATCGGCCGCGGATCCCGACGCAGCAGGCGCGGGCGCGCCGGACAAGCCGAGCGCGGGTAGCGGCGTGAGCACCACCGCCGCCGGCTTGATCTGGGTGCGGCTCTTGCGCGTGAGATCTTCGGCGATCCAGGTCTTGCGCAGGCCGCGGTAGTCCGGCGGTGCCTTGCCCCAGCGGTAGCGATCGGGGTTCGGGCACTGAATCACGGGCACCCAAGGGTGAAAGTTGTCGTAGCGAACTTGGTATTTGTTCGCGGCGGCCGGCGCGACCTCGGGCGAAGCCTCGTGCTTTTGACCTTTCGGCGTGGCCACGCCGCCTTCGATCGCGCCGCTGGCAGCGCCGATCTTCGGATCGTTCGGCAGCGATTTGCCGTCATAGACGTAGTGCAAGCGCGACACGACGTACTTGTGGCGCGCCACGAGCGCCTTGCGCGTCGCGACGGTTTGCCGATCTTCCTTGTCCTGCTTTTCTTTGTCTTTGCGTTCTTTGGGTTTGAGATCTTTCGTCGCGTCTTTGAACGCGTCTTGTTCTTCTTTGGTCGGCTCGGGCGGCTTCGGATTCTTCTCGTCCTTCGGCACCGATTGCTCGAACACGTCGCCGCCGAGGCTCAAGAGCTCGGCGATTTGCAGCGGCTCGGTGGCGCAGGGCTGGCCGCAGCCGTCACTCGGCCAAGCGTATTCGAGCAAGAAGGACTGCGGCGTCCTCTGCTCGATGACGTCGACGAGCGCGTTGTAAAACTCGCCGATCCGCTCTTTCACGGAGAAATCGACCTCGACGTTGGTCGGCGGAAATACGTCCTTGTAGTTTTTGCTTTCGTAGCGCTGGTCCGGGTCGAGCACGTAAACGAACAGCTCTTGTTTGTCTTTATCCGGCGCGTTCAGCAGGCCCACGCGATCCGGAATCGTGTCGTACGGTTGCTCGGTCCAAAAGCGAATCGGCGAGAGCTGCGCGCGATCGCCGCCGACGAGCTCGACGCGGTTCGGATCGACCTGCGCAACGACGACGTGCATCCCCGCCTGCAGGTACGGCGCGACGGTTTGATCCGCGTTCGGCGGCGCAGTGTAACCTTTGCCCTTGAGCCACGCGGTCACGGTGTCGTCTTTGCCGAGCACGGCGAAGCTGTATTCGCCCTCTTTCTTTTTGGCTTCGACGTCGAGCGACAGCTCTTTGGCGACCTTCTGCGTGCTCGCGGGCGGCGCGCCGCCGCCGAGGAAGCCCGCGCCGTCGACCTTCAGATTGCGTTCCCACTCTTGCTCGACCGGGCCCGGGTCGCACGGATCTTGTTCCCAGTATTCGTGGAAGCGCGGCGCGCTGAGCTGATCGACGCGATCGACGTACTCGCGCTTCAAGGTGGTCACACGGTCCGCCGTGACGTCTCCCGGAACGACCAGCACGATCGCGAACGGCTCGAGCGGGCCTTCGTAGTCCGGCATAACACTGACAGCGGTCGTGTTGCCCTTCCTCATCACGACCATTTGCGTCGAGTGGACCTTCACATCGGTCGACTTCTTCGACGCGATGAAGCCTGGGAACGCATGCGCCGGCCTGGCCGCGGACAACGTCATACACAAGCCAAGCAGGGCGAAAAGCGAGGACTTAGCGGCTCTCATCGCGCGGCAGGCTATCAGATTTTTCGCGCAAACTAGCCAGAATCGCGGACAATTGTCACGACAAGTCGCTACACTGGCCGGCAATGTCCGAAGCGCGCGATTTGCTGAGCCGCGAGCGCGTGCTCCGCGCACTCGCGGCGGCTCCGGCCGAGCTGGCGCTCGCGGGCACGCGGCAGGCGGCCATCGCGGTGATCCTGCTCGAGGGCGAGGTCGGTTTAGAAGCGCTCTTGATCGAGCGCGCGATTCGCGAAGGGGACCCTTGGTCCGGCCACATGGCGCTGCCAGGCGGCCATCGCGACCCCGAAGACGCCGACCTCAGCGTCACCGCCGAGCGCGAAACGCTTGAGGAAGTCGGGCTCAACTTACGTATTCACGGTGAACGCGTCGGACAACTCACCGACCACGAGCCCGTGCGCGCCGTGCCGGTCGCGGTGCGGCCCTTCGTCTACTTATTGAACGCGCGGCCCGAGCTCGTACTCAGCGCGGAAGTGACCCACGCGCTGTGGGTGCCGATCGCGCCGCTCGTCGCTGGCGAGCGACGAACCACGTTCAGCTTCGCGCGCGGCGAGCAGAGCTTCAAGTTCCCCGCTTGGGACCTCGACGGGCGCGTGGTTTGGGGCCTGACTTATCGGGTTTTGTCCGATCTCTTTGCGCGCTTGGACGCCGTTCCAGGCTTGCCATGAGCCTGGCTCGACAACGCCCTTTAGCCGCGATAGGAGCCCTGCGCGTGACCAACCCCGAAGGCGCCGCCGCGCCGCAGAAGACTTGCTCCGCTTGCGGCGGTGAGCTCGACGCGCTCGGGCGCTGCGCGCGCTGCGGCGCGGTCTTCGGCGAGGCCTACCGCTGTCCGTTGTGCCACGCGTTGAGCGACGTCGAACCGGGACCGCTCGGTTATACGCGCTGCCGCAGTTGCGGCGCGCCGCGCGTTCCGCCCGAGGCCGGCCCATCCCCGACGAGCGAAGTCGAGCTGCTCCAGACAGCCCGCCGCGAGCAGCTCCGCGCGGGCGCATTCCGCGCGGGCTCGGGTTTCGCGCTCGGCTCGGGTTTGCTCTCGCTCTTGGTCACGAGCGTGGTCTTGCTCGCGATTTCGCCGGCCCCGCTGGCCAAGGCATTCGCGATTTTTGCGAGCCTGGTGCCGCTCGTGCTCGGGTTTCTGGCTTTCCGAAAAGCCAAGGCGCATCGAAAAAAATTCGAGCGCACACTTCAGCAAGTGTGGCTGTCGGCCGCTTCGCGCGTGGTGTCGAGCGACGGCGGGCAAGTGACTAGCGCGGATCTCGCGCGGGTGCTTCGCATCGACGAACCGCGCGCGGAGCTTCTCTTGGCCGAGCTCAGCGTGCAAGACTTGAGCGCGCCGGAAGCGCCGGAAGCGCCGGCCGCCCGCGCCGCAAAGGTTCGCGTCACCGAGCTCGCCGATCCGCGCGAGCTCGGCGAAGCCGCCGAGCGTGAAAAAGAAGCTTCTACCAGCAAGCCTTGAGCGACCTTTTTCATGCAATCCGACGAACACGCAGCTCAGCTCCAATCCCGCTCGAAAGAGAGCTGGCTTTTGCGCACGCTGCGCGAAATGGCGATCCACGATTTTGCCGTGTTCGGCTATTTGCTGCTGCTCAATCTGGCCGTGTTGAACACGCCGGCGAGCGCTCAACGCAGTGCGTGCGTCTCCCGCACTGCCGGCCTGATGATCGCGTACTTGACGGCAATCGTGCTCGTGCGCGGTCGCGTCTTACGCCACCACTGGCTGACCGCGCTGGTCTACCGCGTGGGCATCTACGGCCCGGTGCAGATCAGCTATTTTTTCCTCAAGCATATCCTGCCACTCCTCAACACCGTCACGCTCGACCAAAAACTTTATCGGCTCGATTTGTTGCTGTTTCACGTCGAACCGGCGATGGCTTGGGATCGCTACGTGAATCCCGTGACGACGGAGTGGTTCTCGTTCTTCTACTTCAGCTACTTCTTGCTGATGGCCGCGCATGTCGTGCCGCTTTTATTTTTCGGGCGCCGCAAACAAATCGTGGGTGAATTCACGTTCGCGATGCTGCTTTTGTTCAGCATCGGTCACACGCTTTACATGGTCGTCCCGGGTTACGGGCCGTACCGCGCGATGGCGGATTCGTTCCAGCACTCGTTCCCGATGGGCCCGTGGCACGAACTCGTGATGAGCGCGGTGCACTCGGGCGGCGCGTTGATGGACATCTTCCCGTCCTTGCACACGGGCGCACCGACGGCGATCGCGCTCTTTTCTTACCGCAATCGCGACAAGCTCCCGTTTCGTTACACCTGGCCGATCGTCACCTTCGCGGCGGCAAACATCATCGTTGCAACGATGTTCCTACGCTGGCACTACTTGATCGACGTAGTGGCCGGCTTCAGCATCGCCGCCATCGTCGTCTTGGTCTCGCGCCCGGTCGTGCGCTGGGAGCTCGCGCGCCGCGAACGCGAGAATCTTGGTGAGCTCTGGCCGGAATTCTCCGCCGGTGGTTCTGGAACAGGTACGAAAAATCTCGCCGGCGATGTCGCTGCAGCTTGATCGAGTCACCTGCAGCAAGACCTAGCAAGTCATCTGCACGGAAATAATACAGAGCCAAAGACTCGCGCGGCTGATCACGGTTCTCG
>DASYCL010000892.1:0-4407 GCA_036500245.1 Polyangiaceae bacterium
GGTGACGATCAGGCCGTCGTAACCCATTTTTTCGCGCAAAAGGCCGTGCAAAACCGGGCGGCTCATCGTTGCCGGGTAAACCGGATCGAGCGGTTCGAAGATCACGTGCGCGGTCATCATCGACGGAATGCCGGCTTTGACCGCCGCCGCGAACGGCTTGAGCTCTACTTCTTCGAGCCGCGCGAGCGAATGCGGCAAGCGCGGCAGTTCGAGGTGCGAGTCTTGGCTGGTGTCGCCGTGGCCGGGGAAATGTTTGCCGCACGCGGCGACGCCGGCGCTCTCGAGACCGGCAGCGAGCGCGAGGCCGAGCTCACTCACAACGTCCGGCGTGCGACCGAACGAGCGCGCGGCAATGATCGGATTGGCGGGGTTGGTGTCGACATCGAGTACCGGCGCGTAGTTCATGTCGAAGCCGACCGCACGCACTTCACGACCGATCAACTCGCCGACTTCGCGCGCGAGCTTCGCGCTGCCCGAGATGCCGAGCGCGCGCATCGGCGGGACCTCGGTGAAGCCTTGGCGCAAGCGCGATACTTGGCCGCCTTCTTGGTCCAAGGCGCAGAACAGCGGGCGTCCGGCGTGACGCTTGATCGCGCTGGTGACTTCCGCCACCTCGGCCGGCGTGCCGACATTGCGTGCGAAGAAGATCACGCCACCGACACCGCGGCCGATCAGCTCCTCCAAGTCCGTGGTGATGGTTTTTCCGTAGAAACCAACCGTAAAGAGCCGCGCCGCCTGGATTTCGAGATCGCTTGCCATTTGCGTGTCCCGTGAAAGTAGCACTCTGTAACGGCGAGTTTCTGGCCGATTCGGCGCATGATTGTGGACGTTTTTTATCGAGGCCGTCGAAGTTCGCCGGACAATGCGGGGCGAATCGTGGGTGGAGCGGCGCTTTCGTGCGGCGATGCGCGTTTCAATAAGCGCGCTCCGCGTGCACGTGCGCCGTGCGTGCAACAGTGTGGCCAATCTGCGTGGAGTCGATCTGCGCCAGCTCTTACAGGCGCACACTCTAATGAGTGAACCTACGCGCTTACTTTGATTCCGTCGCGCTCGCTCGGTTACGATGAGCGTTCTTATGAAACGGCTCGCGCGTCTTTTCTTGCTTGGGCTTCCGTGCGCACTCACCGCATTTGCTATGTCGCGTTCGGCTGCGGCGCAAAGCGCCGGATTTTCGCTGGATCGCTTTCAACCGGCTGAGCGCGGCAGTGATTGGTTCGCCGCAGATTCGCTCGACTTGCGCGGCAGCGGCCGGCTGTTGCTCGGTGCGACTGGCGATTGGGGTTACAAGCCGCTCGTCTTGTACGACACGCCGACCGGCGACGCGCAGCACGCGCTGATCCAAAATCAATTCTTCGTGCACCTCGGCGCGGACGTGCTGATCGCGAACCGCTTGCGACTCGGCGTGAACGTGCCGGTCGCGCTCTATCAAAATGGACAAGACGCGACCATCGGCACGACCACATTTCACTCGAGCAACGCGACGACCCTCGGCGACCTGCGTTTGGCCGCGGATTTGCGGCTGATCGGCGAATATCGCGGACCCATCGAGTTCGCCGTCGGGCTCGCCGCGTATTTGCCGACCGGCAGTCAGGACGCGTTCACGGGCGACGGCAAAGTGCGGCTCGCGCCGCGCCTGATGGTGGCCGGCGAAGTCGGCGCGTTCGTCTACGCGGGCCAGCTCGGCTTCTTGTATCGCGCAAACAACGCCGGCTTCGATGGCGCAGCCACGGGCAGCGAAGCGTTCGTGACCGCTGCCGCGGGCTTGCGCGTTGCCGATCAGCGTTTAGTGCTCGGCCCCGAGCTTTACGGTTCGACCAACGTGACGAGCAGCGACGCGTTTTTCGCGCGCCGTACATCGCCGTTCGAGGTTTTGTTCGGCGCGCACTACATGGCGACGCGGGACGTGCGGATCGGTGCGGGCATCGGGCCGGGCCTCACGCGTGGTCTCGGCGCGCCGGAGTTTCGCGGTTTGCTTTCGCTCGAATACGCGCCGGATGTCGTGAAGCCGGTCGAAGCAGCGCCGCCTCCGCCGGATCGCGATCACGACGGCATCTTGGACGCGGATGACGCCTGCCCGGACGTGCCGGGCGTCCAAACCGACGATCCGAAGACGAACGGCTGTCCGCCGCCGAACGATCGCGACCACGACGGCATTGTCGACGAGCAAGATGCTTGCCCTGACGAAGCAGGCGTAAAGACCGACGATGCGAAGACGAACGGCTGCCCGCCGCCGAAGGATCGCGATCACGATGGCATCGTCGACGAGCAAGATGCTTGCCCGGACGAAGCGGGCGTAAATACCGACCATCCGAAGACGAACGGCTGCCCGCCGCCGAAGGATCGCGACAAAGACGGCATCATCGACGAGCAAGATGCTTGTCCGGATGCGCCGGGACCGGCCAATTCCGATCCGAAGAAGAACGGCTGCCCCGAGGCGCGTGTCGAATCGGGACAGATCAAGATCCTCGAGCGCGTCGAATTCGAGAACAACAGCGCGAAGCTCCGGCCCGAGAGCGATCACGTGCTGAACGCGGTGCTCGATGTGATGAAGAGTCATCCCGAGTTCAACAAGCTCAGCGTGGAAGGCCATACCGACAACCACGGCGCGGCTGCCTACAACAAGCGCCTCAGTGAGCAACGAGCCGGAGCTGTGGTCAAATGGCTCGTCGATCATGGAGTGGCGCGCGAGCGGCTTTCGGCGCAGGGTTTTGGGCTCGAGCGTCCGATCGACACCAACGCGACCGAAGACGGACGACAGAACAATCGGCGCGTCGAATTCCACATCCTTGAGGTCGACGGCAAACCCGCCGAAAACCCGTGAGAACCCAGATGAGAAGCTTTCACTTATTGCTCGGTTTGGCTTCTTCGAGTGCGCTTTTGACGGCTTCGGCCGCCGCGGCGCCAACACTACGCAAGCAGATCGATCAGCACGGCGACATCGTGCTGATCGGTAACGCGGGCGGCTTCGAATGTTCGGCGGCGGCGAATACGCCGGATCCGGTCGTCGGCACGGCGACTTGCCCGAACAACAATATCGCGGATTCGTCGCCAGACGTTTTTTGGCGCTCCCAGGATTCAGCGACCATCCTCGCGCTGGCGGACAACACGATCACGCAAGCAAATTCGCGCACGAGCGCGATGCTCGTGCTGCCTGCCGGCGCGACCGTGACGTACGCGCGGATCTATTGGGCTGGGTACTTGGCCAACGCGACACCCGTGGATTCGACGCTGCGCATCGAGCGACCGACTGGCACGTTGAACCAAGTGGTGAACGCGGATCAGTCGTTCACGGTGCAGGCGCCGGCGCCGGACAACGGCTTCTTTTGGTACCAATCGACCGCGGACGTGACCGCGCTCGTCGGCCCAGCGGGCGCAGGGCTTTATCGCGTTAGCGATATTGGCTCCGTCAATCTGCCCAATACGAACAGCAACAATCCGATCGACGCCTGGGCGATGGTCGTGTTCTATCAATTGGCGACGGATCCCCCACGCGATCTCGCGCTCTTCGACGGTTTGGACTTGGTGCGAGACGGCGTGCCAGCGAGCGCGGCCCTCAGCGGCTTCGTCGTGCCCAACGCCGGCTTCGACGCAAAGCTCGGCGTGATTGCTTACGAAGGCGAAAATCAGCTGACCGGCGATTCGCTGCTGTTCAACGGCGCCACTTTGTCGGACGCAGTGAACCCAGCCACCAACTTTTTCAACAGCTCGCGCAGTCGGCTCGGTGTGCCAGTGTCGATCGCGGGCGACTTGCCACAGCTCACTGGCGGCGCGGCGAGCATGAGCGGCTTCGATCTCGACATCGTCGATGTGAAGGCCGAGCTCAAGGCCAACGACAAGTCCGCGACGATTCAAGCGACCAGCACGGGCGACACGTATTTGCTCGGCGCGTTCGTGACGTCGATCTCGACCTTCAAACCGGATTTCACGAGTTCGAACAAGACGTTCACCGACTTGAACGGCGGCGGCATCCTGCCCGGGGACGAGCTCGAATACGTGATCACCGCGACGAACAGCGGCAATGACACGTCCGTGAACACGGTGATGACCGACAAATTGCCGGCCGGCATCACGTACAAAGCGAATTCGCTCCGAATCACGACCGGGCAAAATCAAGGCAACAAGACCGACGCGAAAGACACCGATCAAGCCGAGTACGACGCGGCGACGCGCACCGTCACTGTGCGCGTGGGACAAGGCGCGAACGGCACGACGGGCGGCACGCTCGCGGTCGGCGCAAGCAGCGAGATTCGCTTTCACGTCACGGTTGATGCGAACGCGACCGGAAGCATTTTGAATCAAGCGGTCGTAACTGGCGGCGGCGCGCTCGGTGCACCGCCGACCAGCTTCCCGACCGACGGCAACGGCAGCGCGCCCGGTGCTCCGCCGACCACGACCGTGGTCGACAAG
>DASYCL010000893.1:0-9467 GCA_036500245.1 Polyangiaceae bacterium
AGGCTCGCTGACCGGCTTAAGCGTCGGTCAGAAGGCCGGAAATTCGCGCTGCGTCCCTCGCAATCCCGCGGAATTCACGCTCGATCTGCGGTGAGCGGCCGGCTGGCCCGCAATCTCGCGACACGGTACAGCCAGGGTTGACCGCTCGAAGTCTCCGCGTATAGTGTCGCGCGCCGGAAACGAACGGCTATTCGAGAAAGACAAGTAAATGCCACAGGACGCGGACGTCAAAAAAGACGTAATTTCGAAGTATCGTTTGCACGAGTCTGACACCGGTTCGTCGGAAGTGCAGGTTGCTCTCCTCAGCCAGCGTATCGAATCGCTGACCGAGCATTTCAAAACCCACAAGAAGGATCACCACTCGCGCCGCGGCTTGCTCAAGCTCGTCGGTCAGCGTCGCCGGCTCCTCGATTATCTGAAGCGTTCGAACGTCGAGCGCTATCGCACCGTCGTCAGCTCCCTCAACCTGCGCAAGTAGGTTCGGGGGCTTTCGCCTTTTTGTTTCCCGAGTGCGAGGAGCCTCGTCTTCGACTTCGCTTCGTGGCCCGCACCGCGCTCTCCCGAAAGAACGCGCGGTCCGAGCCAGGAATCGAGGCTGAAGTTGGGCGCCCGTGTTCGGCGTTGACCGCACGTAGCGGCACGCGCCAGGGGCGCAATTCCCAATGTTTGTTCGCGAATCCGTCATGGTCGGTGGGCGTCCGCTCACCTTTGAGACAGGCCGTTTAGCAAAGCTCGCGCACGGCGCGGTGCTCGTCACCTACGGTGAGAGCGTCGTGCTCGTGACTTGCGTATCGAGCGAAGAGCGACCCGGCCTCGATTTTTTCCCGCTCACCTGTGAGTACGTCGAAAAGACGTACGCCGCCGGCAAGATCCCCGGCGGCTTTTTCAAGCGCGAAGGCCGTCTGCGCGACTTCGAGGTGCTCGCCTCGCGCTTGATGGATCGCCCGCTGCGTCCGCTCTTCCCCAAGGGCTTCAAGAAGGACACGCAGGTCATCGCGACCGTGCTCAGCGCGGACAAGGTCAACCAGACCGACGTCTTGGCGATGACCGGCGCGAGCGCCGCCCTCCACATCTCCGACATTCCCTGGGCGGGCCCGATTGTCGGCATCCGCGTGTCGCGCGTGGGCGGCGAGCTGATCGTCTATCCGACGTTCGAGCAAGCGGCGAGCGCGGACATCGACCTCACCGTCGCGGTCAGCAAAGAAGCGATCATCATGGTCGAAGGCGGCGCGGACGAAGCGAGCGAACGCGAGCTCATCGACGCGCTGATGTTTGCGCACGAGCAAGCGCAGCCGATCTTGCAATTGATCGAGAAGATGCGCGCCGCGGTCGGCAAACCGAAGCGTCAGTTCGTCACGCCGACGCTCGACGCCGGCATCGCCAAGCGCGTCGCCGAGCTCGCCGACAACGACTTGAAGACGGCCAGCGTCATCAAGGAGAAGAAGGCACGCTACGAATCGTACGGCACGATCAAGCAAGCTGTCGTTACGAAGCTCGCGCAAGAGTTGGGCGCCGAGCCGTTCCTCGCGGTCGAGAAGCTCGTGAAGGGCGAAATCGAGCACCGCAAGGCCGAAGTCGTGCGCGCGATGGTGCTGAACGAAGGCAAGCGTATCGACGGCCGCGACACCAAGACCATTCGCCCGATCAGCTGTGAGGTGGGGCTCTTGCCCCGCGTGCACGGCTCGGCATTGTTCCAGCGCGGCGAGACGCAAGCCATCGTCACCGCGACGCTCGGTACCGCCACGGACGAGCAAAAGATCGACGCGCTGACGGGCGAGTCGTGGAAGCGCTTCATGCTCCACTACAACTTCCCGCCCTTCAGCACGGGCGAGACGAAACCGATGCGCGGCCCCGGCCGGCGCGAAGTCGGTCACGGCGCGCTCGCCGAACGCGCGGTCCTGCGCTTGATCCCGTCGCATGACGATTTTCCGTACACGATCCGCATCGTGAGCGAGATCCTCGAGTCGAACGGCTCGAGCTCGATGGCCTCGGTTTGCGGCGCTTCACTCAGCTTGATGGATTGCGGTGTGCCGCTGCGTCGTCCAGTCGCGGGCATCGCGATGGGCTTGATCGCCGAAGGCGACAAAGTCGCAATCCTGAGCGACATCCTCGGCGACGAAGATCATCTCGGCGACATGGACTTCAAGGTCTGTGGCACCGAGAAGGGCGTCACGGCGATTCAAATGGACATCAAAATCTCCGGGCTTTCCCGGGCGATTTTGGAGCGTGCCCTGGAGCAAGCGCGCGAAGGTCGCGTTCACATCCTCGGCCGCATGCTGTCGACTTTGCCGACATCGCGCACCGAGATCAATCGCTGGGCACCGCGCATCACGACGATCAAGGTCAAGCCGGACCAGATCCGCATCATCATCGGCCCGGGCGGCAAGACGATCAAAGGCATCGTCGAGCAGACCGGCTGCGCCGTCGACGTGAAAGACGACGGCACGGTTGCGGTGGCGAGCTCGGACGCGGATGCCGTGAAGCGTGCGCTCGCGATCATCGAGGGCCTGACGGCAGAGCCGGAGGTCGGCCGCGTGTATCACGGCGTCGTGAAGCGCTTGGTCGATTTCGGTGCGTTCGTCGAGATCTTGCCGAACAACGAGGCGCTCTTGCACGTCTCCGAGATCGCACACGAGCGCATCGAATCGCCGGGCGACGTGCTCAAAGAAGGCGAAGAGATCGACGTGAAAGTGATCAGCGTCGAACGCGACGGCAAAGTGCGGCTCACTCGTCGCGAGCTCCTGCCTTTGCCCGAGGGTGAAGAGGGTGAAGCTGCGAAGGAACGCATCGCGCGCGCGCGCGAGGCGGGTCCGCCGCAACGCGGTCCGCGCCGTGACGGTCCGGGTGGCGGCCGCGGCGGCGATCGCGATCGCGGCCCACGCCGGCGCTGAGCGAATCGCAAAAAGTCGGGGCGGCCGAGCTGAAATCTCGGCCGCTTTCGTTTTGTGGACTGAGACACCGAGTTGCGGAGTCCGCGCCGAGCGATCGAAGATGTGCCAATGGCACGTTACGCAGCGCTACTCCGTGGGGTCAGCCCGATGAACCTCAAAATGCCGGATCTCGTGTACGCGCTCAACGGCGCGGGCTTCAGCGACGTAAAGACGGTGCTCGCGAGCGGCAACGTCGTGTTCCACGGCAAGCGCATGAGCGAAGCCCTGCTGGAGCGCAAAGTCGAAGCCGCGATCGAAAAGCACATGGGAAAAAAATTCCCGACCATCGTGCGCACGATCGAGCACCTCGAGGCGTTACTCGAGAGCGATCCGTACGCGAAGTATCGCGTTTCGCCGAAGGCCAAACGCGTCGTCACGTTTTTGCGCAGCGCGCCCAAAACCAAGCTCGAGCTTCCGAGCGAACGCGACGGCGCGCGCATCCTGTGTCTGACGGACCGCGAACTGTTCAGCGCTTACACCCGAAGCGACAAGGGTCCAGTGTTCATGACCATGATCGACAAAGTCTGTGGCAAGGAGCTCCAGACCACGCGCACTTGGGAGACGCTGAAGAAGGTCGTGCGCGCGGCAGGCGAATCAGCTTGAGCGTTTCACCACTCGCCACTATTCGGCATCGACAGCCACGGTTCTTGCGGCGGCAGCGCATTGCCGGCTTGAAGTAGCTCGATCGAGATTTTGTCGGGCGAGCGTACGAACGCCATGTGGCCGTCGCGCGGCGGGCGGTTGATGGTGACTCCGGCGTCTATCAAACGTTGGCAAGTGTCGTAGATGTTGTCGACGCGATAGGCGAGGTGACCGAAGTTGCGTCCGCCATTCAGCGTTTCTGGGTCCCAATTGTAGGTGAGTTCGACTTGTGCCGACTCGTCGCCGGGCGCGGCCAAGAAGACGAGTGTGAAGCGTCCGTTTTGATTTTCGGTGCGCTTGAGTTCGCGCAGTCCGAGCTGATTGACGTAGAAGTTCAGCGAAGCTTCGAGGTTTTCCACGCGGACCATCGTGTGCAGGTACTTCATGACTCGGCCTTTCGGTTCGAAGGTGTGATCTTATTGCACATCGTTGTCGAGTCGAACTCGATAGTTCGGCGCGGTGCGCGTGTTACTTTATTGGGATGAGTTCGACGTGCATCAGCCGTCACCTGAACGCGCCGCGGGCGAGAGTTTATGCCGCGTTGATCGACGGAGCCGCGGTGCAAAAATGGCGTGTTCCGAAGGGCATGCAGAGCGAGGTTCACGAATTCGATGGCCGAGAAGGCGGCAAGTTCCGCGTCTCGCTGACGTATGACGAGCCCGGCGCGTCAGGCAAAAGCAGCGCACGCACCGATACGTATCACGGCCATTTCGTGCGGCTCGTGCCGAACGAGCTCGTGCTCGAATCACTGGAATTCGAAACCACGGATCCGAAATTTAGCGGCGAGATGATGATTACTTTTTCGCTCAGCGACGAAGCCTCTGGCACGCGCCTCGACGCCGTGCACGACCGAGTTCCAGCTGGTGTCGCCGCCGCTGATAACGAGCTCGGCTGGAGCATGTCGCTCGCTAATTTGGCGGAGCTGGTCGAAACGAAGTAGTCGTACGCGCCGTCAAACGATGCGCAGCGCGCGCCCGACCAACACTTCGTTGTGTGAGCCGGTGCGGTAACCGCCGAGATCGAGCGTGACGTAGGAGAAACCATGTTTCTTGCCGGCTTCGACCACGGCTTCGCGCACGCCGGGCGCGAGCATCAACTCGAGCTCGCCGAGCGCGACTTCGATGCGCGCGATTTTATCGTGCCAGCGCACGCGCATTTGGCGAAAGCCGAGAGCTTTGAGCGCCGCCTCGAAGCCCGCGATTTGCGCGAGGCGTTCGCTGGTGACGCTGCTGCCGTAGGGGATGCGGCTCGAGAGGCACGCCGCGGCGGGTTTGTCCCACACGTCGATGCCGATCAGCTTGGCGGCTTCGCGTACGGCTTGCTTGTTCATGCCGACTTCGACCAACGGGCTGCGCACGCCGGCATTTTTTGCGGCTTCGAGCCCGGGGCGATAGTCGCCGAGGTCGTCGGTGTTGGTGCCGTTGAGCACGAACGCGAGCTGCCAATCTTGGCGTTTCGCGGCGGCGATTTCGTAGAGCTCGCTCTTGCAGTGGAAGCAGCGATCCGGACCGTTTTGCACGTAACCTGGGCGGGCGAGCTCGTTCGATTCGACGAAGCGATGCGCGGCGCCGAACGCAGTGGCAATGCGCGCGGCGTCGTCCTTTTCGCTCGCAGACAGACTCGGGCTGACCGCGGTCATGCCGATCGCGCGTTCGCCAAGCTCGGCGGTCGCGACGGCCAGCACGAAGGCGCTGTCGATGCCGCCGGAGTAGCAAACGAGCACCGAGTGCATGTCGCGCAAGATGGCGCGCAGCGCGGCGAGCTGCTCTACGGTCGAAGTCACGGGGCAGTCATATCATTTTAGGGTGAACCGGCCCTCTTTGCCGGTCGATGAGGCTCGGCTACCCGCGCTGGGCGGAAAAAATCAAAGCCCATGACGCGCGTTCAAGCTCTCGAATTGCTTGGCTCGGGCTGGCTTCGGCAGACATTTTATGTCCGCTCAGCGAGCTCGGATCTCTGGCAAGAAGAGTGGTGACTGCTATTATGTTCAGTATTCCGATGGCTCTACCGGCGCACCTCCTCGATCGCTTACCCGCCGCCTCTTTGAGGCAGCATGGGGTGAGTATCGGCCAGGCTCCGAGCCAAAAATCAGCCAATTTGAGCTTGTCGCTTGGGGCCGAGGCGCTCAATCGGGTCTTGCCGGACAATGGGTTGCCGCGCGGCGCGGTGGTCGAGCTCGCCGTGCACGGCGGTTCCGCGCTCGGCACGAGTTTGGGGTTGGCCGCGTGTTGCGCCGCTCAGCAGGCAGCGGTCGCGCAGGGAGGGAGCGTGCCCTGGTGTGCCTTTCTGGATCCGTCCGGCACTTTGTACGGCCCGGGCGTCGCCGCCGCGGGGGTGGATTTGGAGCGGCTCTTGGTCGTGCGGCCGCCGGTCGAGGCACTCGGCCGAATCGCGCTCCGCATCGTGGAATCGGCCGTGTGTGCCGTCACCGTGATCGACTTGCTCGGCGTGCCCGGGCAAAAGCTCAACGTGAACCTCACGGCGTGGCTGCGCGTCGTGCGCCGCTTGGCCATGGGTGTGGACGGCACGGCACACAGCGTGATCTTGCTCACGGACGCGAGCGAGCCGCGTCCTTTGCCGCTCCCCGTCGCGCAACGCATCGAGCTCGAGCGCCCGAACGAAGGCAAGCTCTCGGTCCGCGTCGCGAAAGACAAACACGGCCGCGTCTCTTCACCGCGCTCGATCGCTTGGGTGCGCACCGGGCCAGCTTGGAAATCGAACGAACGCGGGCCGAGTCTCGTGCGGGAGCTTCACGATGTCCGCCGGCTCGCCTGAAAAATCCGGGCTTTCGCGGCGCGTGCTCGCGCTCGTTCTGCCCGAGTTACTTTGTGAATTGGCTGAGGAGAGATTTTTATTTGGGGGTTCGCGGGGTAGCGCGAAGAAAGTGAAGCCACTCGGAGTGGTGCTCGTTTCGGGCGCCCAGCTCAAAAAGCACGGCTCGGCCACACCGAACAGCGGTAAAGCGAACGAAATCGAAGCCGCCCAAAAGCAAATCGATGCCACGGCCAAGCTCAGCGCCGTAAACGAGAGCGCGCGTCGTTACGGCGTGCGCGAAGGGCAAAGCATCGCTGAAGCGTGCGCGCTGGTCGCGAACTTGGTCGTGCGCGAAATCAGTGCAGCGGAAGTAGCGGAAACGCTCGGGCGCATCGCCGAAGTCGGGCTCAGCTTGGGCGCAAACGTCGCGGTCGAAGCGCCGGACACGGTGTGTCTGGACATCACCGGCTCCGCGCATTTGCAAGGTGGGGAAGCGGCGCTGGCGTGCGAATTCGCGAGCCGCGTGCGCGGCATGGGTCACACCGTGCGCATCGCCATTTCGGACGGACCGCGGCTCGCTCGTGCCTTCGCCAAATGGTTCAGCCCAGAGATGGCAGAGCCAGAAGATCGCGGCGTGTGCGTCGTGCCAACGCAGCGCACGGTGTCCGCGCTCGGCGCTTTACCGCTGACGGCGCTGCCGATTTCAGCCGAAACCGTGGCCTGGTTCGTGCGGCTCGGCGTGCTCACCGTGGCTGAGCTCAGCGCATTGCCGAAGCAAGCTTTGGGCAGCCGTTTATCGCTGGACATGGCGAGTGTGAGTGAACTTTGTGCGGGTCGAGACACGGCGCCGCTCGTCGCTTACACGAAGGAGCGCACGATCATCGAACAGAGTATGTGGGAAGAGCCGGTCACGGGCAGCGAGCCGCTTTTGTTTGTGCTCGGCGGCCTCGTTTCGCGCGTGAGCGCGCGGCTCGCCGGGCGTGGAGAAGCCGCGCAGTCGCTCGTGCTCACGGTCTTGCACGATCCGGGCATCGCGCGGTTTCGCGGCGAGAAAGCCGAGCACGTGCTGCGCTTCAAGCTCGCCACGCCGCTACATCGTGCCGAGGAAATTCGTCGTATTTTGAGCACGCGCGTTGCGCGGCTCAAGCTCGCCGCGCCGTCGGTCGGGCTCAAGCTCGAAGTGCCGAAGTTGCTCCCGGCCGTGACGCGCCAACTCGAGCTCTCGCAAGTGCTCGACGGCGTAACGGTCGGTACCGCGGCGGACGACGAGATGCCGGTTTTGGTCGCCGAGCTCGGCGCGGAAATCGGCGCGGAAAATCTGGGCACGCTCGAACTCGTCGATTCACATCGGCCCGAAGCCAAGAGCAAGCTAGTCCCCGCAGAGTTCGCGGCGCATGCGCCGAAGGCCGCGCGCTTGCGCAAAACAGAGCCACTTTTTGCCGAACAACCCGGCACGCCGACGCGATTCTTGGCGGAGCCGTGCGAGCTGCACGCGCCGTTGCGCGTCGGCGTCAATGTGGCGATCGATCACAACCTTTACACGATCGAACATCTGCGCTTCGAAAAGAGGTTGGATGAAGTGGAGTGGTGGAGTCAGGCGCCGGTCGCTCGGGATTACGTGCGCCTTTGGTTGCAGGGTTCATCCGGTGGCTTCGAAGCCGTCGCTTATGTCGATCGCAATAACGGGCGGAGATATTTACACGCCGTGGCGGACTGAGCTGCTCCGGAAAGTCGGAGCGCGACGCCGAAGGCTTTGCCGAGCCGAGCCGTAACGCGTGACCATCAACCCAAAAAACAAAGCGCCGAGCGAGGACTCGAGATTCCCGAGCCGAAGTTCGTTCGAGCAACGAGCCGATATTGGGCTGAAAGCTGAATTATCTCGCGGCGATATCGATCAGATTAGACAATCTTCATTAACTGGCCGTATGTTCAGTGCGTGTTCGCTGAGCTGCTCGCGACTTCTTCGTTTTCGTTCCTGCGCGGCGCTTCTCACCCTTCGGAGTTAGTGCTGCGAGCGCAAGAGCTCGGGCTTTCGGCGATCGCGATTTGCGATCGGGATGGGCTTTACGGTTCGGCGCGCGCGTTCGCCACGGCGCGAGAAAACAAGCAACGATACATCACGGGGGCCGAGCTCACTCTGGCGAGCTCGCTGAAGCGTCGTTCGACTCGTCGCGCGAAGAAGCCGGCACAGCTCGAGCTCGCTGAGCCTACGCTCGCGTTGCTCTGCGAAACTCATCAGGGTTATCAAAACCTGTGCCGCTTGCTCACGCTAGCTCATGCGGATTTGCCCAAGGGCGAGAGCGAGCTCGATCTCGCATGGCTTGAATCGCGCGCGGCCGGGCTGTGGGCGTTGATTCCCGCACCGCAACGACCGGGCGACCGTGCGACTCCGGACGAACATGATTTGCGCTCGATAAAAGCGGCTTTCGGCGCACGAGCGGCGATCGTCATGTATCGCCACTTCGACGGCTTCGACGACGCGCGGCTCGATTGGACGCTAACTGTCGCAAAAAAGCATGACTATCGTGTGATAGCGAGCGCGCGACCTTTATTTCACGAGCCGAATCGTAAGCAGCTGTGCGACGTGCTTCACGCCATTCGTCTCGGCACGACGCTCGATCGCGCAGGGACGCTGCTCAGCGGAAATACCGAAGCGTATCTGCGTTCGGAAAAAGAGATGCAACAGCTCTTTTTCGATCATTCTGAATGGATCGAAGCCGCGGGAGAACTCGGGCAAGCGCTGACGTTTCAGCTCGATGAACTGAAATACCAATTCCCGTGCTCGCTCGAGCCTGGCGAAAGCGCGGACGAGAAGCTCGAGCGAATCACTTGGCAGGGGCTTGCAACTCGTTATCCGAACGGCACGCCAGAAAACGTGAGCGCACAAGTCGTGAAAGAGCTCACGCTGATCAAGAAGATGGACGTCGCGCGGTACTTCTTGAGCACCTGGGAAGTCGTGCAAATGGCGCGCGAAAAGCGCATTTTGTGCCAAGGGCGAGGCAGCGCAGCCAACAGCGCCGTCTGCTACGCGATTGGTGTGACCGCGGTCGATCCGGAGCACTCGAATTTATTGTTCGAGCGTTTTTTGAGCGAAGAACGCAAGAACGAACCGCCTGATATCGACGTCGATTTCGAGCATGA
>DASYCL010000894.1:0-5174 GCA_036500245.1 Polyangiaceae bacterium
CGGAAAGTGAGCTGCCCAAAATACTCACGTGATCGCCGGACTCACCGGCGACGCGACCAATCACGGGCCGATTGGTTTTGGGTTCGGGACAAAGCACCAAATCGCCGAATTTCGGTTTCGTTGCGCGCCACAGCAGGACCCAATCCCCGCCGCGCAGCGTGGGCGCGATCGAGGCTTCGAAGTACGGGTCGTTCAGCGGCAATTGCCACCAGCGAATTGCCGTCGCGCGCAAGATACCGATCAGTCCGCCGACAATCGCGACGAGCCAGAACAAGGCGCGCAGGAACTTCCGCATTCCTGCTCAATCTACACCAGGTTCTCGGCCGAGATGCGCGTTCCGGATTACTTGCACTCGATTGGCGGGATCTCGGACGGACTTGCGCCGTTCGAGACGAGCTCAGCATAGGCGAACAGCGGCCGCCAGCGATCGACGCGCACGAATTCCGAGCGGTCGCGCGTGTGCTCATCGCCGTCCATGGCGCTGGCCGAGATCACGCCGAGGATTTCGCCGCCCTCGGTGCTCACGGCTGGTCCGCCTGAGTCGCCCGGGCAAATCGCGGCATCGAGCCGAAAGCGCCCGTCGCTGACGAGCTCGATCGCGCCGCCCAAGCGATGCTTGCGATGAATGCCGTCAGCCGAAAGCGCGCAGCGACCGAAGCCGATCGGCTCGATTTGATCGTGTTTCGTCGGCGGCGCTTCGAGCCGCGCCGGTCGCGTGGCGATGCCGACCAAGCGCCGTTCGAGCACGAGCAGCGCGAGATCGCCGTCGCCGGAGACGTAGCCGCAGTTCGGCGCGAGCACCGCGCGCACGCCGACTTCGCCCCAGGGCAAATAGTCTCCGCCGAGCTCGACGCGCACGCTCTCCGGCGAAACATCCTCGGCAAGTGGATTGCCTTTGCCGTCCCGCGCGGCCACGCAATGATGCGCGGTGAGCACGCGATCGTCGCGAATCAGCGCGCCCGAGCACGTCACCGAGCCGACCACGATGCGCACGACGTAGTCGTCTTCGCTGGCGAGCGCGGGCGGCATTGCGTCGTCGGGAGCCGGCGTGTCTTGGTTGGGCAAAGACGCGGGAATTGCGGGCGCGGCTGCGTCACGTGCGCCGAACAAACGCGCGCAACCCGTGAGCCCGAGCGCCCCCCAAACCAACCCAACTTGGACGCTAGCTCGGCTCAAAGACAGCACCGACTTTTCGGACAGCACGACTGCCCAAAGGTTCCGACAAAAAATCTACGTGCGAGCTTGGGCGAGAACAGGGAGCGTTTGCCAGATTGCTCCTACCTGTGCCCAGGTTGTCTCACTTGATTGGGTTCTCGGACCGTTGGGATGTTCTGGGCCCTGCGCGCGAATTGGCGCTTGGCCGCTCGCGCTACCCCGAAACCACCAAGTCATCCTTATGCACAACCACCAGCTCCGCGGCATCCTCACCGAAAGCGGCTTCGAGCTCGGCGCCCTTCTTGCGGGCGGCGCGCGCGACATCGACGGTGCCGAGTCGGGTCAAACCGCGCGCGATTTCGACGCCGTCCGCGCCAATCAGCCGCACGGCATCGCCTGCGTTGAATTCGCCGGACACGCCGAGCACGCCGATCGGCAATAGGCTGCTCTTGCCCTCGCGCATCGCGAGGACGGCGCCCGCGTCGAGGATCAGCGCGCCTTTGGGGCGCAGCGTGAACGCGATCCAGTGTTTGCGCGCTTTGAGCGGCAAACCGAGGCGCGGAAACAGCGTGCCCACGTCCGCACCCGCGACGATGTCCGCGAGCACGTTCGGGCGATCCGCCGGCGCGATCACGACGGACGCGCCCGAGCGGCAGGCTTTGCGCGCCGCGTCCACTTTGCTCGCCATGCCGCCCGAGCCGATGCGATCGGCTTTGGCGCCGAGCTCGATCATTTCGGCGTCCGCGGCCATCACTGGAATGCGTTTGCCCGAGGCGTCGAGCACGCCGTCCACGTCGGTCAGGAGCACCAACAAATCTGCTCCCACGAGCGGCACCACCATGGCCGCGAGTTGGTCGTTGTCGCCGAAACGAATTTCGTCGGTCGCGACCGTGTCGTTCTCGTTGACGATCGGCACCGCGTTCGCATCGAGCAATGCAGCAAGCGCTTCGCGCGCGTTGTTCAAGCGCTCGCGGTCGGCGAGATCGGCGTACGAGAGCAAGACTTGCGCCGGCGTGAGGCCGAGCGCGCCGAAGGCTTCGTCGTAACGACGCATCAATACGCTTTGGCCCGCGGCGGCCGATGCTTGCAACAGGCCGACCTCTTTCGGCTTGGCGCGATAACCGAGCCGGCGAAAGCCGAGCGCGATCGCGCCGCTCGTGACAACGACCGAGCTACACTTCTGCGCTGCGAGCGCAGCGACCTGCCCGGCGAGCTTCGACGGAAACTCGGCGTCTCCCGCGATCGTGCGCGAGCCAATTTTCACGACGAGGCGCCGCGTTTTGGTCAGATCCGGTCGAACGGCCACGCGCGCTCATTAGCATAAACGCTCGCCAAACGCGGGGTTTTGGCGAGCCTGCGGCGCGGCAATCTGCGTTGCTTTCGACGAGCGGGACTGTAAGGCTCGACCCGTGGGGGGAGTTTGAAGCTGAAATGATGCGACTCGGTCTGGGTTTCTGCTGCGCGCTCTGGCTCGCGGGCTGCGGCGCGAAGCCACCGACTACGGCGAATTCAGGTCCGGCGATTCAGGCGCATTCGGACGAAAGTGCGAGCGAGAAAATCTCGCTCACCGTTTACAATCAAAACTTCGGGCTGGTGCGCGAAGTGCGGCAAGTCGCGCTCGGCAAAGGCAAAGTCGAGCTCGCGTATGCCGACGTGTCCGGGCACATCCAGCCCGAAACGGTGCACATCAAGAGTTTGTCGGGCGAAAATGCGCTCGAGGTGCTCGAGCAAAACTATCGCTACGATTTGTTGAACCCCGAGACGCTGCTCAAAAAATACGTCGGCAAGACCGTCAAGGTGTATCGCTACAACGAGAACACCGGCCAAGACGAAGAAAAGCAAGCCGAGCTCCTCTCGGTCGAAGGCGGCGTCGTTGCCAAAATCGACGGCCAGATCACTTCGAACTTTCCCGGTCGCTTCGCGTTCCCTGAAGTGCCGGAGAACTTGGTGCAGAAGCCGACCTTGGTTTGGCTGCTCGCGAGCGCTGCGGAGAAGCAGCGCGTCGAAGTGACGTACTTGTCGCAAGAGTTGAACTGGCGCGCCGACTACGTGCTCACGGTCGACGCGAACGACAAGCTCGGCGAGCTCAATGGCTGGGTCACGCTCACCAACAACACCGGCACGAGTTACAAAAACGCCGAGCTCAAGCTCGTCGCGGGCGACGTGCAACGACTGACGCGTCAACTGATCGATTCCGAAGGCAAGGACGAAGACGAAGACGGCGTCCCGGACGCGCCGCGCCCGCAATTCAAGCAAGAAGGCCTATTCGAATATCACCTCTACACGCTCCAGCGCCCGACGAACTTGCTCGACAAAGAACAGAAGCAAGTGAGCCTGCTCTCAGCGCAGAGCATCGGCCTCGAGAAGAAGCTGATCTTCTTTGGCGCGGCGCAGTACTTTCGCGGCAACTACGGCCAAGTTCAAAAGAACCAAAAAGTCGGCGTTTATCTCGATATTGAGAACAGCGAGCAGAATCACCTCGGCATGCCGTTGCCGAAAGGCACGCTGCGCGTTTACAAATCCGATCAAAGCGGCCAGCAGCAATTCATCGGCGAAGACGCGATCGATCACACTCCACGCGACGAACGCATTCGCGTGAAGCTCGGTGAAGCCTTCGACGTGGTCGGCGATCGCAGCGAGACCGGGTGGAATGCCGTGAGCACGTGCGTCAGCGAGAGCTCGTGGGAAATCGCGCTGCGCAATCACAAGGACAGCGCCGAGCGCGTGCTCGTAGTCGAACCGGCGGGTGGCGATTGGGAAATCTTGTCGTCGAGTTTGCCCGTGACCAAAAAAGATTCGAGCACGTTCACCTTCGACGTGTCGCTCGCGCCGCGCTCGGAGACCAAATTGACTTACCGCGTCCGCGTGCGTTGGTGCTGACATGATGAAAAAGCAATTTGCAGCCAAGTTTCTCGGTGCTTTTTTGATTTTTGGGGGCGCGCTCGCGAGCGCCGGCGTGCGCGTCGCTCGGGCCGACCCAAAGCCCGCGACGGCGCCCGCCCACAGCGTCTCGACCGCCGATGATCGCAAGCAAGTGAGCATCACGGTCTACAACCAAAATTTTGGCCTCGTGCGCGAAGTGCGCGAGCTCTCGTCGCTCGGCAGCGGCAAAGTCGAACTCGAGTTCCGCGACGTCGCAGCGAACATTCAACCGGAGACGGTGCACATCAAATCGCTCGGGCCGGGCGGCGGCGTGAACGTGCTCGAGCAAAACTATCGCTACGATCTGTTGACACCGCAGACGCTGCTCGAAAAGTACGTCGGCAAAACCGTGCGCGCGTATCGCTATCACGAAAAAATCGGCAAAGAAGACGTGGTCGACGCTCAGCTGTTGTCGGCCGCGGAAAGCCCGGTCTTGAAAATCAACGGCGAGATCACGTTCGGCTATCCAGCGCGGCTCGCTTTCCCACAAGTACCCGACAACCTGATCGCCAAACCGACGTTAGTTTGGCTGGTCGACAGCGCGGCTCCGAAGCAAACCGTCGAAGTCACCTACCTGACGCAGAATTTGAATTGGTCCGCCGACTACGTGTTGGTCGTCGATGATTCCGAGAAGAAGGGTGATTTGATGGGCTGGGTCACGCTCGTGAATCAATCCGGTGCGAGCTACAAGAATGCCGAGCTCAAGCTCGTGGCCGGCGACGTGAATCGCGTCGCGCCGCGCGCGCAGCCGATGGAAATGGCGCTCGAGAAGCCTTCCGCGCCGAGCGGCGGCGCTGGCTTTCAAGAGCAAGCGTTGTTCGAATATCACCTGTACTCGCTCGGTCGTCCAACGAGCGTGCTGCAAAACGAGCAGAAGCAAGTGAACTTGCTCACCGCGCCGGGCATCGGCCTGAACAAGAAATTGATCTTCTTCGGGCAAGAGTATTGGTTCCGTGGGCAATACGGCCAGGTACTCTCGAATCAAAAAGTCGGCGTGTATCTCGATATCCAAAACAGCGAGCAGAATCACCTTGGGATGCCGCTGCCGAAAGGCACGCTGCGCGTCTACAAAGCGGACAAGAGCGGCGCGCAGCAAT
>DASYCL010000895.1:0-7742 GCA_036500245.1 Polyangiaceae bacterium
CGCGCCGGAGCGACTCGAGGGAGACGCGTCATGAGCCTCGCGAAAGAGCGCTTCGTGCTGATCGGGCATCCCGTCGCGCACTCGCTCTCGCCCGCGATTCATCAGGCCGCGTATGACGCGCTCGGTCTCCCGCATCGCTACGAGCTCGTCGATTGCCCGGACGAAGCCGCAGTCGAAAACGTCGTGGCCGAGCTCCGCGCCGGAAAAATCGCGGGCGCGAACGTGACGATCCCGTGGAAAAGGCTGGCTCTGAAGCTCGCGGATCGAGTCGCACCGGGCGCCCAGCGCGTGGCCGTCGCGAACGTGCTCGCGCGCGGCGAAGGCGGCGCGATCGTCGCGCACAACACGGACGTGCCGGCCCTCGTCGAAGAATTCCAGCGCTTGTCGAGCAGCGTGCGGCGAGCGGTCGTGATCGGCAATGGCGGCGCAGCGCCCGCAGTCGTGAGCGCACTGCAAGACGCGGGTGCCGATCGCATCGCGCTCACCGCGCGTCGCTTCGATCCGGTAATCGCAGAGAGCGATTGGCCGCACGCCGCGCAATTCGCGGCGCAAGGCGCGTTGCTTTTGGCTTGGCCGGAGTCGGATGCTGCCGCTGCGCGACGGTTTCGGGAAACGCTCGCGCGCGTCGACGTGATCGTGCAATGCACGAGCGCCGGCATGCACGGCGCGGACGACGGTGAAAAGCTCGCGCGGATCGTGCCTTGGGAACACGTGCCGCGGAGCGCGCTCGCGTACGATTTGATTTACAACCCCGGGGCGACGCCGTTCCTGGCCCACGCGCGAAACGCCGGACTCGAGGCGGAAAACGGGCTTGGAATGCTGATCGCGCAGGCCGGGCTCGCGCTCAAGTTGTGGCTCAATCTGACGCCACCGCGTGCGGCGCTGGAAAACGCCGCGCGCGGCGAGCTCGCCGCGCGAGGCGCCGCCGAACACGCCGAGGAACCCGCTTGAAATCACGCGATCACCAGCGCCGCTTGGTCGACGCGCCCTGGCCGTTCATCGAAACCAGCAGCGAGCTCGCGCCGGCCGAAAAAGAGTGGCTCCACACCAACGGCGCCGGCGCCTACGCGATGAGCACGATCGCGATGATGCACACGCGCCGCCATCACGGCGCGTTCGTGGCCGCGCTCGCGCCGCCGCTCGGTCGCCACGTGATCGTGAGCCACGCCGAAACCAACGTCACGGTCGACGACGATCGCCGTGTCTATCGCCTCGCGACCCATCAATTCCCGAACGTCGCGCCCACGCCGGGGTATCGGCTACTGCAGAGCTTCGCGCAAGATCCGCTGCCGCGCTGGACGTTCCGCCTCGGCGCGCACACGTTCGAGCGCACCATGTGCATCGCGCGCGGCAAGAATGCGATGATCATCGCCTACACTTGGAAGGGCAAAACGCCAGCGCGCGTCGCGATGCGCCCGCTGATGCCGATGCGCGCGGTCGAAAGCCTGATGGTCGAGCACGGCGCGATGAACCAAGTCGTGATGCTGCGCGGCGGCTCGGTCGAAGTGCAGCCCGTGATGGAGCTTCCAACGGTCGCGTTTCGTCACGACGGCGTGTTCATGGGCTCGCCGGACTGGTGGCGCCGTTTCGAGTATCTCGAAGATCGCGCGCTCGGCGTGGCATTTCAGGAAGACATGTGGACCCCCGGTGTGTTCGAGCTCACGCTCGAACCGCATCGCACGGCTTACCTGATGGCCGCGGTCGGCGCGCTGCCGCAAGCGAGTCCGCTCGATTTGCTCGGCGAAGCGCGCGAAGCGTTGCTGCGCGAAGATCCCGGTCCGTCTCGGCCGCTCAGTGTGCGCAGCCTGTTCGTCGCCGCGGAGCAATTTTGTGCGGACGCCGTGCACGAGCCCGTCATCCTCGCGGGTTATCCGTGGCACTCGGTTTATTCGCGCGACTTGGTGTTGTCGGTTGTCGGCCTGCACCTCGTGCGCGGGCGTCTGGACTTGGCGCGCCGCGCGATCGCAACGCTCCTGTCGCAGCTTCGCGCGGGACTATTGCCCGAAACTTTGATCGTGCCCGGGCGAAAGCGCGCCAAGCCGGTGCCGGACGCGACCTTGCTCTTGTTCGAGCTCGCGCGGGAGCTCCGGCTGCGTTTGCCCGCGCGCGATCCTCTGCTCAAGGCTCAGCTCTACCCCGCGCTCGTGCGCACGTTTTTACGCGTGCGGTCGCGACACAAGCGCATCGTGTGGCTATCGCAAGATGGCCTGGTCGCGAACGGCGCGCCCAGCGTCGGCTTGACTTGGATGGACGCGCATATCGGCGCCGATCCGATCACGCCGCGCCGTGGTCTAGCGGTCGAGCTGCAAGCGATGTGGAGCCGAGGTACAGAGACGCTCGCCGGCCTCGCGCGCGAATACGGCCACGATCGCCTGGCCGAGCTTGCGGAAGAGGCGATGACGCAAGCGCGCGCGGCGTTCAAAGCCCGCTTTTGGTGCCACGAAACTGACTACCCATATGATGTCGTCAGCGAGGCCAAAGACACGGCCGAGGCTTGGGCGGATACCAGCATTCGCCCGAACGCGCTGATCGCGCTCGCGATCGATCCCGAGCTGTTCGGAGCCTGGCAAGCGCGCGCGATTTTGGATCGCGTGCGCTCCGAGCTGATTTCCCCGCGCGGCATCCGCACTTTGTCGCCGAACGACGGCCGCTACATCGGCAACTTCACCGGCTCGAGCGAAGAACGCGAGCTCGCCTATCATCAAGGCAGCGCTTGGCCCTATTTGCTCGGCTTCTACGCGCGCGCCGCGCTGCATTTCGCGCCCGACGACGCCGAGTTGCCGGGCGAGCTCCGCGAGCTGCTCGAAGGGGCGCTCGAACACAACTCGCTCCTCGGCCAGCTCTCCCAACTCACCGACGGCGATTCGCCATACAAGCCGCGCGGCTGCCCCGCACAAGCAGCGAGCATCGCCGAACTCTTGCGCGCGCTGGCGCTCGACTTACGGCTTTGAGCGATTACTAGCCGGTCGGAGCCTTCCGCCAACAGGTTCTGAAGTTGAACGTGCAACTAAGAAAACGAAGTTGCGCGTTCAACTTCGAACTCGACAGCGAAACGGGCCTTCTGCGTCGAGCGCGCGCCGAGCTCCGTCTCGTCTCTTCTCTTCGCGCCAGCCGTCCCGAGCACTAGAACCTCGCATCCAGCGACGCCAAGAAGGTGCGCCCGCTCTGTTCGATACTGCGTTGCGTGAATTCGTTGCTAACTGGCACGCTGTAGTGCCAATCGAAGGCGTTGTAGACGCCGAAAGAGTAGCCGATGCCGTAGCGCGCTTCTTGGCCGCTCACGACGATGTCCCAGATCGCCGACGGGCCGGTGCGCTGTTGCGGGAGATCGCCTTGGTTTTCGTAGCGATCGTAGCGCTGGCCTTCGATGCTGAGACGCGAACCGAGCGTGAGCGCGCGTGCGACGATCGGGAACGCGGCTTTGAACGAGGCGAGGTGCACCGGCGCGTTTTCGACTTCGCGTTTGTCGCTGGCGCGCGTGAACGTGGCTAAATCGCTCACGCTCTCGCTCCGCAGAAAGCGCGCGACGGATAGGCCATAACTCGCGGCGAGCATCAAACCTTGCCGGAATTCGCGGCGAACGCCGACTTCGCCGCCGAGCACGACGAGCGGCGACTGTTCGTTCGCGTAGTGCAGCGGGTCGTCCATGGTGCCGCTGCCGAGCGTCGAGATCAGGCCGGTCGCGTAGTTGCAATAGGCAGCCGCGGTGGCGACGACCGTCGCCGAGAAGCGATGCGTGTGCTCGACTTCGAGCGAATACATCGATTCGGGATCGAGGTTCGGGCTCGGGATTTGGGTGTTGCCGCCGTCGTTGTAGTAGAGCTCGTAGATGCTCGGCGCGCGGAAGGCCTTGCCGGCGATGATTTTGGTGTTGCCCTGTGCGTAAGGCTTCAAAATGAGAGCGGCGCGCGGATTCAGGGACGATCCGAAGGTCGAGTAGGCGTCGAAGCGCGCGCCGAGCGAAAGCCGCGCGCGCGAGCTCAAATTCGCGTCCGCGAGCGCGTATAGCGCGCCGACTTGGAACGGTCGACCATGGCTGCCGCTGTCGTTGAGATAAAACCCGGTGTCGTCACGCACGGTTTGCTCGACTTGATAGTGCAATTGCCCTTCGCCGCCGGCCGTCAAACGCAGGTTCGCGATGGGCGTGAACTGCACGCGCTGCTCGAGCCCCAGCCAAGAGCCGTGGAAAGTGTCGATCTCGACGCCGCCGTCCGCTTCGTCGCGCGGGTATTCGCCGCGAAAATCGTAGTGGTTCCAGTGCAGGCGCGTGAGCACGCTGACGTTGTCCGAGACGTGCGGCTCGGCGCGCACTTCGACGTAGCTGCGCGTGTCGGTCTGCATTTCGCGCGAATCGCCGAAGAGCGTGTCGTATTCGGCGGTCGGCAAATGCTTTTGGTAGGAATTGGCCGACCATTCTAGGGTCAAGAATTTGTAATACGCGCGGCCGCGAAATGTGCCGGATTTGAAGCCGTCAGCTCCGCGCGCCACGCCGTCGCTCGTGTTGCTCGCGAACTCGGGAAAGCGAAAATCTCGGCCCGCGCCTTGCGCCACCGCGACCGACGCCCAAGCTCCGGAGTCCGCGCCGAATTTCAAATCGCCGCGCACTCGCGCGCGCGCCACGCCGTCCAAGTTCGTGGATAAGCCGGCGCTCACGCCGGGCGGCAAATCGTTTTTGCTGACCAAGTTGATCACGCCGGAGAACGCGTTCGTGCCGTATAAAACCGAGCCTGGGCCGCGTACCACTTCGATGCGCTCCACGTCGCCGAGATCGGCGAGCGCGTCGTAACCGACGTAGGAGGAGCCGATCCAATCATCGTTCATCGGCTGTCCGTCGTAGGTGACGAGGACGCGATTGCCGTAGCCGCCGAGCCGGCCGAGCCCGCGCATGCCGAGCGTCACGTAGCTGCGATCGTCCGACAAATACATGCCGGGCACGCCGCGCACGGCCTCAGCGATGGTCGGCGCGGCGAACGCCGAGAGCTCGCGTTCCGGCACCAAAGTGACCGAGCTCGGCGCGTCTTCGACTTGCTCCGCGCCGCGTGAGGCGGCCACGACTTCTTCCGACTGATTGAGCACCAAGTCGAGTCGCGTTTCCGAATCCGGCGCGATCGTCACGCGTCGCGTTTCGGTGCGAAAGCCTTTGAGCGACAAGCTCACGTCGTGCGGCCCCGCGGTCACGCTCAAAATCGAAGGCGTAAATCCGCGCGCTTTGCCGTCGACTTGGATCAGCGCGCCGGGCTCATCCGTGCTCAGAACCACGTTGCCGACGAGCGGATCGAGCCGCGCGTTCACGCTCACGGTTTGATGCGCCACGAGCGAGAACGGAAGCTCGGCGCTGCGAAATCCAGATTTCGTCACGCTCGCCGAGTGCAAGCCCGGCGTGAGCGTCGCGCTGCACGGCACGTCGCAATCGATCGGCGACGGCTCGGCGTTCACGTGCACGTGCGCGCCCTGTTCACCGGTGAACGTGACCACGCCGAGGATCGGTTTGAGCGGCAAATCGAGCGCCACTTCTTGCCCCGCCGGCGCGTCCGGCACTTCGAGCATGACCGGTTCATAGCCCGGGCGTTCGGCGATGAGCTTGTAGTGACGCGGCGCGAGCCCGAGCACGAGCGGCGTTTGGCCGCGCGCGCCGAGATCACGACGATCGATGTAGACAATCGCGCCGGGCGGTGAGCTCGTGACGCGCAGCACCGTCACGAACTGCTTGATTTGCCCGAGCGCGGTCGTGATTTTCGCGCGCGCAGTCGGGTTCTCTTCGCCTTCGAGCGCGAGCGAATAGTAGCGAAATGCTTCCGGATAAGATTTGAGTTGCTCGTACGAACGCGCGACGTTGAACACCACGTTCTTGTTCGCGACGAGCTGATTCGACATCAAGAAATGCTCGAGCGCGAGTTTGTATTCGGCGCGCTGATAAGCATCCGCGCCGAGCGAAAACTCGAGCTCGGCTTGGTCGGCGACGTCGTCCGCGTGCGCGCGCGGAGCAGCGAGCGCGAGCGCGCCGAGAATCATCGCGATCGAAAGTCGCCTCACTCAACGCACGTTAGAACAAGAATCGCGCGCGTGCTCAACGCTGCATGAAAATATCGGGCGGCGGCACTTGGCTCGGCGGCGCGGGCTTCGTTGGGCTCGGTTTGGTTGGGGCTGCCTTTTTCGGCTTTGACGTCTTGGCGACCGGCGCATTCGGCGCAGGCAAAGGCTCCGGACTGAGCTCTGCGCGCACGCTCAGATCGGTCCGAGCTGCGCCCTGGACGATGGTGTACGGGGCATATCCAGGCTTTTTCACCGTGAAAGTGCGCGGCGCGTCCGCGACCGTGTTCGCGTCGATGCTGAGCCGGAGCGGAGTCGTGCCGAGCAAAGTCTCGCCCTCGAAGACCTGCGCCCCCGGGGTATTCGCTGAGATCTCGAGCGCAAAGCTCGCGTCCGCGTGGCGCGCGAGGTCGAAAGCGGACGGCGCGGGTGCGGCTAGTTGCGCCGAGCCGAGCGACGCGGCCGGCGTCGGCTCGATGCTCGGGCTCTTGCGCAATACGAGCACGCCCACGGTGAGCAGCGCGACGAGCCCTGCACCGATGTAGTAGAGCGAACGCTGCGCCGCACTGGATCGCGAAGCTGAAACCGCGAGCGCGGAGGCCGCTGTCGTGGTCGTCGATTGCGCCGACAAGGTCTGTGGATCGCCACTGTGCAGTGGAGTCTTGCCGGCCACCGCGGGCTCGTTCGCGGTGCCGAGCTTCGCGCTCGCCATCGTGCCCAAGTCGCTGAGCGGCTCGGGCTCTGCGAGCGTCGGATTGCGCTGCAACTCGGAGATGCCGAGCGTGAACGGCGAAGAGCGAATCGTCTTGTCGCTGAGCGGCACGAGCAGCGCGCTCGAGTCCGGGCGCCCGCAGTAAGGTCCGAGTCGCGTGGCCAAATCGCGCACGTCTTGAAAGCGCTTGCTCGGGTCTTTCTCGAGGCACTTGAGCACGATCGCTTCGAGCTCGATCGGTACCTCCGGTCGCTTGAGTCGGAGCGCGGCCGGTGGATCCGCGGCGATCGCCGCGCACACGCCCGGCATCGTCGTGCCGTCGAACGCGGGCGACGCCGTCAGAAGCTCGTGCAAAATCAGACCGAGCGACCAAATATCTGTGCGAAAATCGACTTGCTTCGCGTCCCGGATTTGCTCCGGCGACATGTAAAACGGCGTGCCGAGCACGCTGCGCGCCACGGTCAGGTTGCTGGTCGCGCGATCGATTTCGCCTTGGGTCGTCTTCGAGATGCCGAAGTCGAGCACCTTGATCAGCGGTGCGCCGTCACTCCGCTGAGTGAGAAATAAATTCGAAGGCTTCAGATCGCGGTGCACGATGCCGCGCGCATGCGCACAGGCGATGGCATCCGCGGCTTGACGCACGTAGTCCGCCGCGTGGTCGATCGGCAGCGGCCCGCTTTGCGTGAGCACGACCGACAAATCGCGTCCCTGGAGCAGCTCCATCACCATGAACGGCGCGCCGCTCTCGAGCGTGCCCACGTCGTACACGCGCACGACGTGATCCGAGACCAGCGCGGCAGTGGCGCGGCCTTCGCGCAGAAAGCGTTCGCGCGCTTCATCGAGGCGCGCGTCGTCTTCAGGGATCGTGAGCACCTTGATCGCGACGCTTTGACCGAGATCGACGTGCGTCGCCGCGAGCACCACGCCCATGCCGCCCGTGCCTACGATCGATGTGACGCGATACTTCTTCGCGATCACGTCGCCGACGGCGGGGACTTGG
>DASYCL010000896.1:0-9921 GCA_036500245.1 Polyangiaceae bacterium
CGGTGATGGCGATGCAGATCCTCGCGGGCACGAGCGGCTTCAGTTATGCGGAGTGGCGCGGCCGATTTTATCCCGAAGGTCTACCCGGCGACCAGATGCTGCGCTTTTACGCCGCGCGGCTGCCGAGTGTGGAAATCAACAACACCTTTTATCGGATGCCGAAGCCCGAGTTGCTCTCCGGTTGGGGTGACGGCGCGCCGGACTCATTCACGTTCGCGCTCAAGGCGCCGCGGCGAATCACGCATCAACAAAGGCTCGCGGGCTCAGCCGACGACGTGGCTCATTTTTTCAACGTCGCCGCGGCGCTCGGCGAAAAGCTCGGCCCGATCCTGTTTCAGTTGCCGCCGTTCTTGAAGAAAGACGTCGGGCTCTTGCGCGCATTTTTGCCGCTGGTGCCGGCGGGCAAGCGCGCGGCGTTCGAGTTCCGGCACCCGTCGTGGTTCGACGACGACGTGTACGCCGCGCTCGCCGAACACAACGCTGCGCTCGTGGCGGGCGATCTCGAAGAGCTCGAAAAATCGCCGCCGCTCGTGGCGACGGCAGATTTCGGTTACTTGCGCTTGCGCCGCTTGGACTACGACCCGCCCGGCGTCGCCGATTGGGCGGCGCGCATCGCGGATCAAAAGTGGCAGGCCGCGTTCGCTTACTTCAAACACGAAGCACTCGGTCCGATGTTCGCCGAAGCGCTGCTCGCGACCACGCGCGGCGAAGCGATGGCGGATCTCACGGCCGTGCGCGCGTCGATCGCCGCGCCGTCGCCGAAGCGCAGCACGCGCGCGAGCAAAGCCGCGCCGCGCGCTTCGAAAGCGCCCGCGGCGGGCAAGCCGTCGAAAGCGCCGTCCGCGCGCGCCTCGAAAGCGCCGAAGAAAGCGCCGTAACGCTCGGCCGCGCGCGCCGGCTCTGCCTTGTCGCGGTCGGGAAATCGCGTAATGTCCGGGCCGCCATGTACTTTCAGGACATCATTCTGACGCTGCAGCGCTTTTGGGCCGAACGCGGTTGCCTGATCGTGCAGCCGTACAACTCGGAAGTCGGCGCCGGCACCTACAACCCGGCGACGTTCCTGCGCGCGCTCGGTCCTGAACCGTGGAACGCCGCCTACGTCGAACCGTCGCGCCGCCCGACCGACGGCCGCTATGGCGACAACCCGAATCGCCTGCAGCAGTTCGACCAATTCCAAGTGATCCTGAAACCGAGCCCGATCAACATTCAGGATCTCTACCTCGAATCACTCGTGGCGATCGGCACTAAGCCGCTCGAGCACGACGTACGCTTCATCGAAGACGATTGGGAGAGCCCGACGCTCGGCGCTTGGGGCCTCGGCTGGCAAGTCTGGCTCGACGGCCTCGAAATCAGCCAATTTACCTACTTCCAACAAGCCGGCGGCTTCGACTGCAAACCGGTCAGCGGCGAGCTCACCTACGGCCTGGGTCGCATCGCGATGTACCTACAAGACGTCGACACGATGTACGACCTCAAATACAACGCGCATGTGAGCTTCGGCGAGCTCTACAAACGCGCCGAGTGGGAATGGTCGACCTACAACTTCGAAGAGGCCGACGTAGCCGCGCATTTCGCCGCCTTCGACAAAAACGAAGCCGAAGCCCAGCGCCTGCTCACACGCGACCAAGATCCACTCAAGAAACTCGTGCTTCCGGCTTACGACTTCATCGTCAAAGCCGCCCATGCCTTCAATGTGCTCGACGCGCGCGGCGCGATCAGCGTCACCGAACGCCAGCGCTACATCCTGCGCGTGCGCACGCTCGCCCGAGCCGTCGCCGAAGCCTACCTCGCAGAGCGCGAAGCCCTCGGCTTCCCGCTCTTGAACCAAGCCAAAGCCGCCGAGTGAACGCGCGCTCGTTCTTGGAATTGGGGTTGCCGCCGTCAATCTAACGAGCGCGACCTCGCGTCACACTTCGCCGCAAGCGCAGCCACTTCGCGCCTCATCACGTCGCGCCCACCGCGCCTCGCGCACTCCGTAACGCTACGCCGGGCGCCACCCATTCCCGCTCGCAAATCGAAGTTGCGCGTGCAACTAACAACTAACGAACCAAGTTGCGCGTGCAACTTCGAAAAGCAATCCGCGACAGCGCTCCCGACGGCGCCGCGGATCCGTCGAACTCCGGACCTGCAGTGGTGCATTTCTGCGGAAAAACTTGGGTGTGCAACGCGGCCTAGAAGAGCGGCTAAACCTTCGTTGTTCGGGGGAAAGCGCGGGCGTTGCAGAGTGCGCGCGAGGCGCGGTGGACGCGAGCCGATGGGGCGCGATGTGGCTGCGCTTGCGTCGAAGCACGTCGCGATTGCGCGCACTTTTCAGCGGCGGCGGATTAAAAAATATACCTTGAGGGTTATCCGAGGCCGAGTTCGTTACGCAGCGCTTCGGCAAGGAACGCGAATTCGGCTTCGGAGTTGTAGACTTGGGCGGCGATGCGCACGAAGCCGGAGGGGAAACCGGGCAAGGGGACGATCGGGACTTCGATGTTGCGCGCGAGGAGCGCGGCGTAAAGCGCGTCGGGAGTGGGGACTTTGGGCGTGTGTTCGGGGAAGAGTACGGCGGCGAGCGAGCCGAGCATCGCGTCGGGTGCGGGTGGCGCGGTGCCGAGCGCGGCAGAGAGGAGGTCGCGGCCCCGCATTGCGAGCGCGCGGTTGTGCGCGTAGAGCGCGCGCAGATCGCCGTCGAACAGGCCCGCGAGGAACTCGAGCGCGAGCGGGACGCTCAGGATTGCGCTCGGATCGAGCGTGCCGGGCCAATCGAATTCGAGCAGGAATCGCGGGCGATCGTCGCGCGCGACGGCCCAGCCGTGGCTGATCACGAGCGGGTGAATCGAGGGCTGGCGCTCGCGTGGCACCCACAAGAACGCGGCGCCTTTCGGCGCGCAGCACCACTTGTGCAGGTTGCCGGTGTAGTACGTCGCGCCGAGCCGTTCGAGATCGAGCGGCAACATGCCGGGGCCGTGCGCGCCGTCGACGAGGGTGTCGATGCCGCGCTCGCGCAGCGTGCGGACGAGGTTTTCAAGCGGCAGGATCAAGCCGCTCGGGCTCGTCACGTGATCGAGCAAGACGAGCCGCGTCTTCGGCGTGACTTCGCGCAGTACGGCTTCGGTGATTTCGTCCGCGGACGAAAGCGGAAATGGAAATTTCGCGATCTTCATCCGCGCGCCGCGTCGCTCGGCCCAATATTGGACCGCGTTTTTGCACGCCGGATACGTGTGATCCGCGATCACCACTTCGCTGCCGGCTTCTTGTTCGATCGACGCGAGCACGGTGTTGACGCCCGCGGTGGCGTTCGGCACGAACGCGAGATCTTCCGGTTTTGCGCCGAGAAGTGGCGCTAAAACTCCGCGCACGCGATCGAACTCGCGCTCGAGCTCACGCAAGAAAAAGTGCAGCGGATTGCGTTCGAGCCGCGCGCGGAATTCTTGCTGCGCGGCTTGCACCACTTTCGGGCACGCGCCGAACGCGCCGTGATTCAAATAGACGACGTTCGGGTCGAGCGAGAAGTGTTGCGCGAATTTGCTGCGCTCAGGCTTCATCTGCGCGCTCACGGAAATGTTCCCGGCTTGAACAGATCGGACAAATCGTTCGAGTCCGCCACGGTCGGTAGCGGCGGAAGTCCGAGGATGAGCTCGACCGATCTGAGCTGCGCACTGTGTGTGTAGCGTTCGTGGCCGATGTAACCGGGCTTCACCATCGGTCCGATCGCGATGAATGGCAGTTTCAGCGTGGATTCTCCTTCGTCGAAGCTGATGAAGATCACGCTATTGTTTTTGTTGGCGTAGTCGATGATGCGCGGGAGCTCGCTCTTGAGCCAGCGATCGCCGGTCACGACCGGATTTTCTTGGGGGCAGCCGCGCTGATAGTGCATGTCGTGGCACATGTCCGGCGTGATGAAGACGTAGCTCGCGAGCTGCCCCGCGAGATCTTGCTCGAACGCCGAATAAGGCTTGTGGTGCGCGGCGCAGTAAGCGTTGTCCTTGCTCGGCGGATCGCCGGAGACGTCGCGGAAAAATATGAACGGGTCGTGTTTCGGCCCGTAGAAGCCCGATATTGCGATCGGGCATGCGCCGGTATCGGTGTTCAAGCCTTCCTGGTAACTCATCCAAGAGAGCCCTTTGGCTCCTTTGATCTGCGTGACCAAGTGCTTGGTGCTGCCGGTGCTGACCGCAGGCGAGGGTGGCGCGTCGTCGAGGAATGTCGCGTCCGAAAAATGGTGCGTGCCGGCTTCCATCCAGATGTAGTGAGGTTCGCTCGGCACCTCGAGTGGCAGCTCGTCTTCGAAGTTGTCGGTGCGCGCGTACTGTGCGACGAGCGAGTGCAAGTAAGGCGCGTTCACTGGGTCGTCGTAGATTTCGTTGGCGTCGTGGTTCTCCATCGCGATCACGATCACGTGTTTGATTTTGCCGCGTGCGCCGGCGTTGAGCGTCGGCGGCTTGGTGCTCGACGTCGCGCTCGTGCTGAGCGCGGGTGCTGCCGAAGCGACGCTCGTGGCCGCAGTGGTCTCGGACGCGATGGGCGGCGCGGTCGTCGCGGGTTCTGGCGTCGGCTGCGTATCGTGCTCCGGTGGGGGCGGCTCTGGCGTGCGATGGCAGCCCGCGCCGAGCAGCGCGGCGCAGAGCAAGAGTCCATGCGTGTTCGTTCGCAGCATTTCTCGGCGGCTTTCATGCCATTCGAAGACGCCCGCGGCAAACGCACCCGACGACGCGGCTAGATTGTCTGGCGATTGAACGGAACTCGAGCGAACATGTGAGGACAATGCAACCGGGGATGACTTCACGCGGTGAGAGGCCGATTTACGACCAGATCGGCGCTGGTTACGCCGCGACACGCAGGGCCGATCCACGCATTGTCGCGCGCATTTCGGCAGCGCTCGACGACGCGCGGCGAATTGTGAACGTGGGTGCCGGCGCGGGTTCCTACGAACCGACGCATTGCGAGGTCGTCGCGGTGGAGCCTTCCGAAGTGATGGCGGTGCAGCGCGCGCCCGATGCCGCGCCATGTGTCCTCGCGAGCGCCCAGTGCTTGCCGTTTTTGGATCAGTCGTTCGACGCCGCGCTCGCCGTGCTCACCATCCATCACTGGCCGGATTTGAAGGCAGGCATCTCCGAGCTGCGGCGCGTCGCGCGCCGCAAAATCGTGATCCTCACGTTCGACCCCGCGATGACGAAGGAGTTTTGGCTCGTGCAGCGTTACTTGCCGGAGGTGCGCGCAGTCGACGAGCCGCGAATAGCCGGCGCTGTCGCGCTTGGCGGAGCTCTTGCCGGGAGCGCGCTTCCTGCCCGTGCCGATCCCACACGATTGCATGGATGGTTTTTTCGGCGCCTATTGGCGGCGGCCCGCGGCCTATCTCGATCCCGCGGTGCGTGCCGGCATGTCGAGCTTGCGCGTGCTCGATCCGTCCGTGATCGAACGAGGCATCGGTCGCTTGCACGCCGAACTCGCCGACGGCACGTGGCAGCGCGAATTCGGCGAGCTCGAGCGGCTCGAAGAAATTGACCTTGGCTATCGGCTCTTGCTTTGGGAGCGCGTGTAAGCCGCTGGTCGATGTTCAATTCGCGAGCGCACGTTCGAGGATCGCGCGGAGCTCGGCGGCGCTGAGCGCGACGGGGTTCGTTTTCAAACTGCCGCTCGGGCTAGCCACTACGCGCGCGACGTCGATCTCGGCGTAGCTGGCGAGGTTCGGCAATGCGAGCGCGCGACGCAGTTCGACGAGCTCGCTCGCCGAGCGCGCGATGTCCGCGTTCGCGCCTGAAAGCATTTCGGCGAGCTCATTGAGTCGCGCACTCGCGGCGGCATCGGCGTGTGCGGCTTCGGCATTGACGGCGAGCGTCGTCGGCAAGAGGCACGCGAGGCCGGCGCCGTGCGGGATGTTCGGGTAGAGGCCGCCGAGTGGCGCGATCAAGCCGTGCGCGGCGCCAAGGCCGGCGTTGGCCAAGCAAATGCCGCCGAGCGTCGCGGCGAGCGCGAGATCCATGGCTTCGGTTTCGCCGGCGCTGCCCACGGCGAGCGCGCGCAACGCGCGAACGGCGCGCGCGATGCCATCGCGCGCAAGCGCGTCCGTCATCGGCGAGGCGTTTTTCGAGCAGAATGATTCGCACAAATGCGTGAGCGCGTCGAAGCCGCTGCCGGCACGCACGCGCAGCGGCGCTTTGCCGGACAGCGCGGGGTCGATGAACGCGGCGCGCGGGAACAAGAGCTCGGAGCGCATGCTGCGTTTGACGAACAAGTCCGTCACTTGGAGGACGGCGTTCTTCGTCACTTCCGAGCCGGTGCCGGCCGTGGTCGGCACGCACACGACGGGCAGCGGCGCGATCGCGATCGGCTTGGGCGGGCTCGCGAGGCCTTCCAAATAGTCGCGCGCCGAGCCGGAATTGGTCGCGAGCACGGCTGCGGCTTTCGCGACGTCGAGTGCGCTGCCGCCGCCGATCGCGAGTACTGCTTCGGCGCCGCTTTTGCGCGCGAGCTCGGCCGCGCGATCCGCGAGCTCGATGTCCGGCTCGCGCTCGACCGTGAAACGCGAGCAATTCAAGGCGAAGCGTGCGATTTCGTCGCTCAGAGCGGGCTCGAGGCCGAGCGCGGCGAGCGAATGCGCGCCCGTGACGAGCAAGACTTTGCGGCCGAGTGCCTGCACTTCGGCGAATGCTTTCGTCCATACGCCCGTGCCGAAGACGAGCTTCGTGCGGTGAGCGAACTCGAAGCCATGCGCGCTCATCCGTTCACTGCCAGGGATCGGGGAAGACGCTCGTGCACTTTTGGGGCGAGCGCGGCTCGGCCATCATCGGCGCGACCGTCTCTTTCCAGTGCAAATAGTGCGCGGTCTGCTGATGCGCGAGAAAGCCGCTCTCGTCGCGATAGACTTCGTAAAAGACGAAGCGGTTCGGATCGTCGTTTCGGAGAAGAATATCGAAACGCACATTGCCGGGTTCGGTGTGGGTGCCGAGCGAGTTGTCGCGCGTGGCGGCGATGAACGCGTCCACGTGTTCGGGGTTGACATGCACATTGACGACGACGGCGTACATGCCGACAAGCTTACTCCGCGCGACGGGCGGCCGCTGCGCGGTGAGGCTCCGGCGCGCACCTAGGGCGTGTTGAACCACAAAACAAAAACGGGGAGAGCGTTTGCTCTCCCCGCATTTCGTCGCGTCGGCCTACGCCGAACGCTTTCAGTTCGCCGTGGTCGCGGGCGCGGTGCTCGTCTGCGTCGCGGCTTCGGGGCTCGCGTTGATGCGCATGCCGTAGAACGAGCGCCAGACGAAGAACATCGTGCCGAGGCCGAAGATCACCGCCAGGATCGCGCTCGTGCTTCGCTCGAGTTGGAGCGCGAGCTCCACCGCGAGCAAGCCGAACAGGGTCGTGAATTTGATGATCGGGTTCATCGCGACCGACGAGGTGTCCTTGAACGGATCGCCCACGGTGTCGCCGACGATGGCGGCCTCGTGCAGCGGCGTGCCGCGTTCCTTCAGTTCGACTTCGACGATCTTCTTCGCGTTGTCCCAAGCGCCGCCGGCGTTGGCCAAGAACAGGGCTTGGAACAAGCCGAACAAGGCGAGCGAGATCAGGTAGCCGATGAACAAGAACGGGTCCATGCACGCGAATGCGAGCGTCGCGCAGAACACGGTCATGAAGATGTTGACCATGCCGCGCTGCGCGTAGCGCGTGCAGATTTCGACGACTTTTTTGCTGTCTTCGATCGACGCGGCTTGGGCGTTTTCGAGCTTCATGTTCTTTTTGATGAACTCGACCGCTTGATACGCGCCCGCCACGACCGCTTGAGTCGAAGCGCCGGTGAACCAGAAGATGATGCCGCCGCCCGAGATCAAACCGAGCAAGAACGGCGCGTGCAGAATGCTGAGATTCTCCACGTTCTTCGTGAGGCCGTCGGTCAAGAGCACGACGATCGAGAAGATCATCGTGGTCGCGCCGACGACTGCGGTGCCGATCAAGACGGGTTTGGCCGTGGCTTTGAACGTATTTCCGGCGCCGTCGTTTTCTTCGAGCAGCTCTTTGGCGCGCTCGAAGTTCAGCTTGAAGCCGTGCTGCTTCTCGATCTCGGCGGCAACGCCGTCGATTTCGGTGATCAGCGAGAGCTCGAAGACCGACTGCGCGTTGTCCGTCACGGGACCGTACGAGTCGACCGCGATCGTCACTGGGCCCATGCCCAAGAAGCCGAACGCGACCAAGCCGAAGGCGAACACGGCCGGGGCGAGCATCAGATCGCCGAGGCCCATCATGCTGAAGTAATAGGCGAGGCCCATCAGCACCGTGACCACGACGCCCATCCAGTACGCGCTGTAGTTGCCCGCGGTTAGACCGGACAAGATGTTCAACGACGGCCCGCCTTCGCGCGACGACGTCACGACTTCTCGCACGTGCGCGGACTCGGTCGAGGTGAAGACCTTGATCAGTTCCGGAATCACCGCGCCGGCGAGCGTGCCGCAGCTGATGATCAAGGAGAGCACCCACCACAGGTTGCCGTTGCCGAGGTCCGCGAGCATCGCATGCGTCACGACGAAGGTGAGGCCGATCGACATGAACGAGGTCAGCCAAACGAGCCAGGTCAGCGGCGCTTCGAAGTTGAGCTTGTCCACGTTGCCGTACATCGACTTTTGGATGGTTTCGTTGATGAAGTACGAAATCACGCTCGCGACGACCATCATGATGCGCATCGCGAAGATCCAGACGAGCAAGCGCACTTGCGTTTGTGCGTCGTGGACGGCGAGCAAAATGAAGGAGATCAGCGCGACGCCGGTCACGCCGTAGGTCTCGAAGCCGTCCGCGCTCGGGCCGACCGAGTCGCCCGCGTTGTCGCCGGTGCAGTCCGCGATCACGCCGGGGTTCCGCGCGTCGTCCTCTTTGACCTTGAATACGATCTTCATCAAGTCCGAGCCGATGTCGGCGATCTTCGTGAAGATGCCGCCCGCGATGCGCAGGGCCGAAGCACCGAGCGACTCGCCGATGGCGAAGCCGATGAAGCACGGACCCGCGTAGTCACCGGGCACGAACAGCAAAATGATCAACATCAGCAAGAGCTCGACGCTGATCAAAAGCATGCCGATGCTCATACCGGCCTTGAGCGGAATCGCATAAACCGGGAATGGCTTGCCGCGCAGACTCGCGAACGCCGTCCGCGAATTGGCGTACGTATTGATGCGAATGCCGAACCAGGCAACGCCGTACGAGCCCAAAATCCCGACCAAACTGAAGCCGAGGATCATCGCGACCTTGACCGGGGCCATCTGCTCCAAGACCCCGAAATACAAGAGGATGATTGCGCCGATCAGCACCTCCAAGAGCAAGATGAACTTGCCTTGAGTGATGAGGTACGTCTTGCACGTCTCCCAGATGATCTGCGACACGTCGCTCATCGACTTGTGCACGGGCAGGTTCTTGAGCTGAACCAGCGTGACCACGCCGAAGATCAGGCCGAGCGCCGCGACGATCATGCCGAGCATGAGGAACGAACGGCCGCTCATGCCGAACACATCGACGCTACCCAAATCCGGCAGCACGAGATCGGCTTCACCGCCACGGTGAGGCTCCGCCGCGTGCGCAAGTGAAGGCGTCAGTAAAAGCATCCACCCGAGTAGGCAGGACAGGATTAACGAGACGGAAGCTCCGAGTCGACGGTGCAAGGCTGGCTCCTCAGTTCGGCGAGGATCCCCTCTCGGATCCCGCATAGCGCAGCTGCGTTAGCGCAGCGTGGATGCGACGACTAGCACGCGCTCGCGGCCCCACTCAAGACACTGAATGGTCGTGTCCATTCGCGGCCCTGCAGCTCGTGCATTTAGCCACGCTCGCGTCCTGCGGCGACGCTTCGTTACCAGCCGGCCGCGGGGGATTTTCGAGCGGGATCAAAGTCTTAGGGCCGGCGAATGGCTGAGTCGGTCGATGCTCGCGGCCGAGGCGCCCGGATGGCGAGGCGCGACG
>DASYCL010000897.1:0-2052 GCA_036500245.1 Polyangiaceae bacterium
TCTTTTATTTTCCACCTCAGGACTTCGGCTTTCGAGCGTCAAGGCGACGCCTTGGTGTTTCCGAGCTGAGTCATGAATCAACCTCCGCGCCGTTCGTCCAGAACGCCCCGAGACATGACCGCCTCGATCCGCGACGAAAGCGCGATACGTTTGTCAGGTCCCCCGCTTCATCGCGCAAGCCCGCGCAAGCCCGCGCAAGCCCGCGCAAGCCCGCGCAAGCCCGCGCAAGCCCGCGCAAGCCCGCGCAAGCCCGCGCAAGCCCGCGCAAGCCCGCGCAAGCCCGCGCAAGCGCGGGCAAGCGCGCGCGACTTCCGACTTCCCACTCCTCATCTCATGCACCGCGGCGACAACCTCATCAACGGCGAATGGATCCGTGGCGCTTCGTACGCGCCCAACATCAACCCGTCCAACTTGGCTGAGACAATCGGCGAATTTGCCCACGCCGGAACTGCCGACGTCGATGCGGCGGTGATGGCCGCGACGGCCGCGTTTCCCGCATGGTCGACGGGAAACATCCAAGCGCGCGCGGAAGCACTCGATAGGATCGGCGAAGAAATTCTCGCGCGCAGAGAGGAGTTGGGAACGCTGTTGGCGCGCGAAGAAGGCAAGACAAAACTCGAGGGCATCGGCGAGACGACTCGCGCGGGGCAGATTTTCAAATTCTTCGCCGGCGAATGCCTTCGACTCTCCGGCGAAATGATTCCGTCGGTGCGACCGAACATCGGCGTGGAAATCACGCGCGAGCCAATCGGTGTCATTGGACTGATCACACCGTGGAACTTTCCTATCGCAATCCCGGCGTGGAAAATTGCGCCCGCCCTGGCCTACGGAAACTGCGTCGTGTTGAAGCCCGCCGAGCTCGTGCCGGGATGCGCGTGGGCACTGGCGGACATCATCAGCCGCGCAGGCATTCCAGCGGGCGTATTCAACCTCGTCATGGGACGCGGCAGCGAAGTTGGCAACGCGTTGGTGACGCATCCTGGCGTTCACGGAATCAGCTTCACCGGATCCGTCGCCGTTGGTCGCGGCATTGCCGTCGAGTGTGCGACGCGCGGTAAGAAGGTTCAGCTCGAGATGGGCGGCAAGAACCCGCAAGTGATTCTCGACGACGCTGACTTGGCGCAGGCCGTCGAGCTCTCGGCCCAGAGCGCCTTCTATTCAACAGGCCAACGGTGCACGGCGTCGAGCCGCCTGATCGTCACCCAGGGTATTTACCCCGCCTTCCTCGACGCACTGAAGACGCGCATGGCAAAAATCAAAATCGGAAACGCATTAACGCCGGGCATCGACGTCGGCCCCGTGTCGAGCGAGAGCCAACTCGAAAAGAATCTCAAATATTTAGAGATCGGGAAACACGAAGGTGCCACCCTCGCACTTGGCGGCGAGCGGTTACAGCTGGACACCGACGGCTTTTTCATGGCGCCCGCGCTGTTTACCGAGAGCGACAATGCCATGCGCATCAACCGCGAGGAAATCTTCGGGCCGGTCACGAGCGTGATTCGCGTGAAAGACTACGACGAGGCATTGGCCATTGCGAACGACACGGAGTTTGGGCTGTCCGCCGGCATCGCCACGACGAGTCTCAAGTACGCCACACACTTCAAGCGCCACAGCCAAAGCGGAATGGTGATGGTGAACTTGCCCACGGCCGGCGTTGACTATCACGTGCCGTTCGGTGGCCGCAAAAGCTCGAGCTACGGCGCGCGCGAGCAGGGTCGCTACGCGCGCGAATTCTTCACCGCGGTCAAGACGGCGTACACATTGGCGTAGCACGGACGGCTTGTCCGCTACCGTAAACTTGATCGATGAAGAAAATCGGATTCCTCTCCTTCGGTCATTGGAACGCGTCGCGCCAATCGGCCGCGCGTTCCGCGCGCGATGTGCTACAGCAGTCGATCGAGCTCGCCGTCGCTGCGGAACAACTCGGCGCAGACGGGGCATACTTTCGTGTTCATCACTTTGCGCAGCAGCTCGCGTCGCCGTTCCCGCTTCTCGCGGCCGTCGGAGCGAAGACCAGTCGCATCGAAATCGGCACGGCCGTCATCGACATGC
>DASYCL010000898.1:0-5966 GCA_036500245.1 Polyangiaceae bacterium
GGAGGCTGCGGCGGCGGCGGCGCGACAGGCGGCGGCACGCTCGACGTCGGCCGCACCGGGCCTGGCGGCTCCGACCCCTGACGAACGACGGCAAAGCCCGGCACTTCGTGCGCGCGGATCTGATCGTCCCAAGCGCGCGCGGCGGACGCGAGCACCGGGTCCGGCGTGGGATCGTCTTTCGGCGTCGGATTTTCGCCAGGCGGCAGCACCAGCGTGGAAGCGAAACGCCGCGGCGCGCCGGGCGGCGGATCACTCGGCGGTCGCTGCACGACTTCGGCTTGGTGCACCTTCGGCTCCGATTTCGCCATCGGCAGCGTGCTGCCAAAGCCGTTGTTGGGCGCCGCGGGCAGCGCAGCAGGTGGTGGATTCGACGAAATCGGCCGCTGTTGTAGGGGCACGATCGGCGCGCCGTTGGCCGCTACTTGCATTGCTCCACGCGCGGCTTGGGGCGCGAGCAGCTTCGGTGCGGGCGGAACCGCTGGTCCGAGATCGGTCGGCACCGGCGGCGCAGCGGGCAACTGCATGGTCAGCGCGCCCTGCGAAGGCGCGGGCTTCGGCGGTCGGCTCGACTTGGTTCGCCGCTGCTGCGCGGCGCGAGCAACGAGCGTGAACGCGGTGCCGAGTCCACCACCGAAAACGACTCCGAAGAACAAGAGCAAGCGCCGGTTCGGATCGATCGGAGAGCTCGGCAAGGTCGCTTCTGCGGCGACGCGCGCGACCAATGCGGGCGACGCTGGCTCGGGCGTGTCCGTCGCGGATTTGCTCACCGCGTCGAGCAAGCGCTTCCATTCCGCGCGCAGCTCCGGCGAAAGCTGCGACGTCGCGGGCTTCGCATCGAGCGCAGTCTTGCGCGCGGCGAGTGCGGCGTTGATTTCGGCGAGCCGTCGACGGAGCATCTTCGGATCCGATTCGTTCGGATCCAAATAGGGATTGTCCGAAGTGGCACCGCCATCGAGCTCTTGAAGGCGCTTTTCGAGATTGGCTTTCTCGGCGTGAAACGCGGAAAGCGCTGGATCTCTATCGGGTGGGAGGCCGACCGCGGGTTGCTCGGCGGCGACTTGAGGATGTAGCGCGAGGAACGCGGCGAGCTCCTGAGTCTGCTGCTGATGCACGCGCTCTGCGGCGTTCTCGGCGCTGCGATCCACGAGCACTTGCGGTGCGCGCTCGACCGCGTGATGCGTCAGCAGATTGCACACGCGCTGGGCGCGCGTTCGCTCGCTATCCTGATAAGAGATGCTGAACGAGTGTGCGTCGCTCGTGTCGATCTCGAGCGACTCGCGCACGCTGCTCGCGGCTCGAGCTTGTGCTTCCGGCGCGCTCGAACCAGCGCGCTCGCGCGACAGTTGCTCGAGCATCTTGCGATCGAGAATGCCTTCGCTCAGCCGGCGCGCCGCCTCGAGCGGCTCCGGCAAATTGGCCGAGCTCGCAGGAGCCCCGGAATCGACCACCAACAACGCTTGTGCGCGATAAGTGGCGGGCGCCAGGAATGCGTAGGCCGCAAAAACCGCAAACACGATGATCGCGATCAACAAACCAGGGCGAACTTGAGACATCGCGGGGGCGAGTGGGGCTGCTTGCGTCGACTGCGCGGACGCCTCCGTATACCACCCCCAGGTGGCTCCCTACTACTCGGGCGTGCACTCGCCGATGCCAGCCGGGTCGCGTTCGAAATGCACGCAGGTTCCCTGGCCCGTCGCGCAAACGGGCCCTCCATCCTTCTCTGCGCGGCAAAGTGCGCGACATTGATTTGCAACGCAGATCGCTCCGGCCGCGCATGGACTCGTCGTGCTGCAAGCGTCACCGATTTTCGCATCGCTCTTCGGCTCGCAAGCGACGGCGCCCGTCGGGTCGACGACCTTGCATTCCGTTCCGGCGTCGCTCGCGCACGAATTTTGGGCGAGCGGATCGCAGTCGTTTACGGGAAAGCAAAGCTCCATGCCCGAGTCGACAATCTTGCCACCCAAGTTGACTTCGAACTGACGAAAGCAGCTCTCGCCCGGATCGCACGCCGACCAGTCTCCGCCACAGCACTCCTTGCGACAGACTTTCTCGACACAGTAGTAGCCAATCGCGCAATCCGTGCCTGCCGCGCACGCCTCGCCGGATTTGCCGCTCGCTGCGGCTTCGCACCCGGGCGTCAGCGCCGTCGACATCGCCGTAACCTGCGGACGACAGGCTTGACCGGCGGCGCAGCCGGTTTGATCTTGGTAGTTGCAAGTCCCGGTTGGGCACTGTGGACCGCCCGCCTCCGGAACGATGGCTCCTCCTCCGCCCGCATCGAGAATGCCACAGCTATCGCCGTCGGCGCAGCCGGCGTCCGCCAACGGCGCGTCACTCGTATTCGAGGACGTACCACACGCGACGAGCGCGAACGACAGTGCGAGTGAGGCGATTGCGAACAGCGAGCGCATAGAGACCCTGCTTATCAGATGCAGAATTCAGGGCGCGCGTTCATCGTCCGGACGCGCCGCGAGCCGCCAAAAACTCGGAGATTTCGCGGGCCGAAGCCACGTCGAGCAAAAAAAAACGAAACACCGCGCTGTCGAGCCGTTCGACGCGGCTCGGATCGACGCCGTCGCGCGTGAGCTCGTGAGCGAGTTTTGCGATCGCCTCGCGCGCCGCCGATTCGCCGGGCGGGCAGGGCAAAGCGCGCAAATGTGCGATTTTGACTTGGGGGAACGCGGCTTGCCGTGCGTCGCGCTGAAGCGACAAATGGAGCGCGCGATAAAGTGTGCTGTTGAGCAAGCCGACCACGAGCTCCGCGGGCAAGCCGTCCACCGCGAAGCCTGCGAGCAACGAGTTGCGGAACGGCAAGCCCCGATGCAGCGCCGCGATTGGATAGCGCGCAGTCTGTCGCACGACGAAGCGAACACGCTCGTAGTCGCTTCGCGCTCGCACACGACAGCGCGCTTCGGCGAGCCGCTCGCGATCCGCGCACAAAAATAAGCGTGGCTCACCCTCGACGAATTCGCGCACGTCGCGCCCTTCGAGCAGCGGATAGTCATGCTGCACGTCCGGTTCTTTGGCGCGGAGCAGCAGCTTCTGTGTCACGTAGCTCGTGGTCTGAAAGCCCATTTCGCCGAAGAGTTCGCGCGGGAATGCCGGCATTTTCGCGATCTGCAACAAAGCCTTCGGCGGCGTGAGCTCGACCGCGCTGGCTTGTGCGCGCTGCCGTTCGACCAGACGAAATGGCTCGTCCGTGACGGCTTCAGAGACTGCTTCGGGATTTGCTGCTGCGATCAACGCGAAGCACGGTTGAGTCACCGAAGCAAAGGCGTCTTGACCGAACTCGAGCATCGGTTCGCACGGCGTGTGCGTTCGGCGTACGACTCGTCGCACCGCGCGATAGCCGGCGAGATCTGCAATTGGGCTCGGCACGACCAGCGCGATCGTGCCGCGCGGAGCAATCCTCGCCGCGCGCTCGACGAACACGGCGTGCAGCGTCGGGTAGCCTTTGATGCTCGCGTACTCGGCGATCAAGTATGCCTTGCGCGCTGGCAAAAGCGGCTTTGCGGCGCGCCCCGCATACGCCACCCAAGGCGGATTTCCGATCACCAAATCGAAACCGCCGCGCGCAAAAACCTCCGGGAATTCTCGCGGAAAATCGAAGTTTTTGCCGAGTGAGTGCGGCACCGCGCACAGGCTTGCGCGCGGCTCGCCGAGCAGCGCATCGCCGACGCGAAGGTTCTTGCCTGCATCGGCGAGCGCTGCATTCGGATCGGCAACGAACAAACAGAGTGCGGCTTCCGCGACGGCAACCGCAATCGGGTTGATATCCACGCCGTGCAGCACGCGCAGCACGAGCGCGCGCTGCGCTGAGCTCGTAAAGCCTGCGCGTGCTGCAAGCGCCCGCGCCGCCTCGATCAAGAACGCGCCACCGCCAGCCGCTGGGTCACACACGCTGAGCCCGAGCCAAGCTTCGCTCGAGCGTCCAGCATCGCCGAGGCTCCGCTCGAGCGGTTCGAGCGCGCGCGCGACGACGACTTCGGTCAGGGCGCGCGGCGTAAAGAACGTACCAGTCTGCTTGCGCTTCTTTCCGGACGACAGCTCGTATTTCCGGTCGCCAGCGAGCACGACGCTGTCGGCCAGCAAGAGCTCGTACAAGTTGCCGACCAACTCCGGCGGGCAAGTCGCAAAATCGACGCCGTCGTGTTTGAGCCCGAGCCAAAGCTCGTCCTGAAAGCAGGACTCTGCGCGGGAAAATGCGGGCGGAAATGCCAATCCAAGCTCGCCATTTTCGACACCAACGCGAAGATCGAAGCGCTCGTCGACTGCGTCGAACAGCCGGCCACGCGACAGCTCGCGGCGCGAAAATAAGCCTCGCGCCGCACCGAGCGCGAGCACCAAAACTCTGAGCACGCCGAGCGAGAGCACGTCGTGCGCCATTTCCGGCGCTAGCTTGCCGAGTGAACCCGCGCCCTTGTTGTGCAAAAATTCGTTGAGCGACTCGACGCCGGAAAGCATCGCGCGCCGAGCTCGGCGATGAACGATCTGGACGAGCTCGGCGTCGGAGTGCATCAGCGATGGGCAACGAGCTGACGCGCGAGCTCCATCGCGGAGCGCATGCCTTCGGGATCGGCCTTGCCGGTCCAGGCGATGTCGTAAGCGGTGCCGTGATCGACGCTGGTGCGCACGATCGAGAGCCCCATCGTCACGTTGACCGCGTCGCCGAACGCGACGAGCTTCATCGGGATCGTTGCTTGGTCGTGGTACATCGCGACCACGCCGTCGAACGCGCCGGCCACCGCTTTGCGATACGCGGTCTCGGCGCCGATCGGCCCGAGCAGCTCTGCGCTCTTTTTGAGCCGACGCGCCGCGGCCGCGATGCCGGGAACGATCGCGCGGCGCTCTTCGCTGCCGAGTAGCTCGCTCTCGCCGGCGTGCGGATTCAGCGAGCAGATCGCAATTTTCGGCTGCTTCTTTCCCAGCGCGAGCAAAAGCTCTCCCAAACGAAATGTCGCTTCGTCGACGCCGTGCGCAGTCAGTGCTTTCGGCACGTCCGCGATCGGCAAATGAGTCGTGACCAAACTCGTCACGAGCGGACCCGCGGCAAAGCACATCACGCTGTCCCTGGCGCGATCGAGATCGCGCAGCCACTCGGTGTGGCCTAGAAAATGTTCCGCGCCTTTGACACCGGAGTGCGCGATCGCCGCTTTGCTCACGGGTCCGGTGACGAGCGCGCGCCCAGGCGCCGCTTTGGTCAAGCGATAGGCTTCGTTGATGTAAGCGAGTTGCGCCGCGCCGGAGCCCGCCGTGGGTTTGCCCGGCTTGCGATCTCGCTTCGCGAGCTTCGCGCCGACGCTGTGCACGTAGATCGCACGCGCGTCGTCGAACTCACCCGTGAACGGCCGTAGCCGCGCACGCGGCACGCCCGTCAGCTCCGCGGCTTCGAGCAGCATCTGAAAATCTCCGAGCAAAACGCAGCCGGAAATCTGCGCCGCGGCGCGCAGCGAAACCTCGGGTCCGATGCCGCACGGGCAGCCCACTGAAACGACCAACGAACTCGAGTGTCGATGCGCGACCGAACGAGGCATCTGCGACCGAGTAACAGAGGCGACCGAACGAGCAAAGCCTGGCGCGCGTGGCCAGTCGGGAACGTCGAAAATTGGCCCGACTTTGCCGGCATTTGCGGCGTTGAATCGCAGACTCATGCCCGATACGCTGAAACCATGTCGACGTTGCGCCCGGCCGCGCCGCCCAACGAGCAGTTCGCCTTCGAACTCCTCAAGTTACTGCTCCAAGTCGCCTGGGCGGACGACGAAGTGGCGACCGAAGAAGCCGAGACGCTGCTCGCTTACGGCCGAAAATGCATGCTCGAGCAGGAAAAGCTGGATTTGCTCGCAGAGTGCTTGGCTGGGCGAGCACCGCTACCTCCGCCGAACCTCGGCTTCCTCAAAGAGCGACGCTTGGACGTGCTCCGCGCCGTCAAAGAACTATTGACCAGCGATTTGACGATCGCCGAAGAA
>DASYCL010000899.1:0-3766 GCA_036500245.1 Polyangiaceae bacterium
AAAGCCGAGTTCGAAGATCTGCGCACCTTCTTCGCGCTCTATCGCGCAACCGCAGACGAGGATGCGCTCGTCGCAGCGGTCGTCGCGAGTGCGGACGCCTTGCTGCGCGTGGGCGGCGACGCAGGCCGCGAGATCGTCGAACGCGCCGCGCAAGACCCACTCACCCAAGGCGACGTGCGCCGTGCGCTGCCCGACATTCTAGCCAAGGCGCAAAGCAAGGCCGCCGCGCCGTCGACTGCCGCAGCCGCGAGCGCCAAGCCACCCGCGGAGAATGGCTCGAAGCAGCTCGCTCGGTGAACTCGCGCCGCGGCAATGATACGCTGAGGGTTGCTGATGAGCTTCGAACGCATTCGACATCGCCTGCAGAGTGGGCGGCCATTGGTCGTTGACTCGGACACGGCGGCGTCGTTTCGAGCTCGCGGCGTCGCGCTCGACTCGCCCGGAGCGCTCGGTTCGCTCCTGCGTGAGCGGCCACAAGAGGTGCTCGATCACTACCGCGCCGAAGTTCAGTCGCGCGTCGACGTGCTCTCAGCGCTCACGGCCGACACCACGCCGCGCGCGCTCGCCGAAGTCGGCATGCAACATCGCGCGGCGCAGCTCACGGGTCGCGCGGTCGAGTTTGCGCTCGAGGCCGCGCTCGAAAGCGCGAAACCCGTAGCCGTCGCGGGCGTACTCGGTTCGGATATGGTGAGCCCGATCGCCGCCGATCGCATCCACGAAGAGCTCGCGGAACACGCCGCGCGGCTCGCGGTCGCCGGTTGCGAGCTCTTGCTCGCGCGCGGCCAGGGCTCACAGCTCGGCTTGATGGCCGCGGTCGCCGCCGCATCGGCGACCGAGCTGCCAACGTGGGCGGTGCTCGAATACCGAGCGAAGCAAGAGCTCATCAGTGGCAACGCAGTCGCGCTCGTGGAATCACTCGCGAACGCCGGCGCGGACGTCGTGTTGTTCGAGGTTCCGACGATCGATTTGGGCCTTGCGGCGCTCGAACATTTTCGCGCGGCGTTCGAGCTCCACGGCATTAGTCCCGGCGTTTTGCTCGCGGGCAGTGACGCGAGCGTGCGCGGTTTCCACGACGAAGAATCAGATCCGGAGCGCTGGGTCGAGCGCGCGGTCGATTTGAGCCACGGTGGCGCGCGCGTGATCGGCGGGGGAGCCGGCACGACCGAGGCACACACGCAGTGGCTCGCGAAGGCTCTCGGCTCCCTGCATCCGTCGCTGCCTTCGCGTCGATCCGACACGGAGCTCGACCGTGGCCCGGGCGGCTGGTAAACGCGGACGCCGCGCTTAGATAAATGTTGATGGCCCGCTTGCGGCGGGCGCACCGGGCACCAGGACTAACCGGCCCACGCGACCTGCACGCCGCAACCCGACGAATATAGAGACCCGTGGACTCAGCCGAAGACCAGCGCCCGCTGCGCAATCGCGACGACCTGTTGGAGCTTTTTCAGCGCGCCGAAAAGCCACGCTCCGAGTTTCGGATCGGCACCGAAGCGGAAAAATTCGCCGTCGACAGCCGAACCGGTGCGCCGCTCGCCTATGAAGGTGCGCGCGGAGTGACTCGGATCTTCGCCGCGCTGCGCGAGCACGGCTGGCGAGAGGAGCGCGAGACGGCGGAGGGTCCGGTGATCGCGCTCTACCGCGACACTGCATCGATCACGCTCGAGCCGGGCTCGCAACTCGAGTTGAGCGGCGCCGCGCTCAATGACATTCACGAAACGCGGCGCGAACTCGACGCGCACCTGGCCGAGCTCGCGCCGATCTCGCAGGAGATGAATCTGACTTGGCTCGGGATTGGGTTTCATCCGCTCGCGCACCAAAGCGATCTGGGTTGGGTGCCGAAGCAACGCTACGCGATCATGCGCGAATACCTGCCCACGCGCGGCAGCGGTGGCCTCGACATGATGCGCCGCACAGCGACAGTGCAAGCGAACTTCGACTTTTCAGACGAAGCCGACGCGCTGAAAAAGCTCGTCATCTGCCTGAAGCTCGCGCCGCTCGTGAACGCACTGGGCGCCAATTCGCCGTTCGAAGAGGGCAAGCTCTCCCGGTACAAGAGCCGCCGCGGCTTCGTGTGGCTGAATATGGATCCCGCGCGATCCGGCCTGATCCCGGCGTTGTTGAAGGCGCCCAAGCCGACCTATCTCGACTATGCCGAATGGGCGCTCGACGCCGGCATGTTCTTGATCAAGCGCCATGGTCGCGCGCTAGCGAACACTGGCCAGACCTTCCGCGACTTCATGCAGCACGGCTTTCAGGGCGAACGCGCAACCTTCGGCGACTGGAAGCTGCACTTGAATACGCTCTTTCCCGAAGCGCGCTTAAAAAGCACGCTCGAAGTCCGCAGCAGCGACTCGCTGCCGTCGCGACTCGGCTGCGCCGTGCCCGCGCTCTTCACTGGCATTTTGTACGATGAACGCGCGCTCGCCGAAGCCGACGCATTCACGCGCGAACTCGACGTCGATGCATTGCTGCAAGCGCGGCCGTCCCTGGTCGAGAAAGGGCTTGCGTCGAGCGTCGGCACGCGCTCGATGCAAGAGCTCGCCGAGCGCGTGCTCGAGATCGCGCTCGGCGGATTGTCACGTCGCGCCCGCCTGAATGCACAGGGTCAAGACGAACGAATTCACCTCGAGCTTTTGACGAAGCTCGTTCAGAGCGGCAAAACGCCGGCGGACGCGCTGATCGAAGGCCTCACTCAAACTTCGATGCCGAGCGTGAGCGACGTCATTTCGCGCGCTCACATCTGAGCACTCACGCGGCGTTCGCCAAGCGAATCTTCTCGGCTTGCCCCGCGCGATAAAACGAGCGCAGGCGTTCCTGAGCGCGGACGCGATCACTCGTCACGATCACGCGAGCGACGAAACGCGCCGCGAGTCGATGCGCGATGCGATAGCGCTCGCCGGCCTCGGTGCCTGCGTCATCCAAAAAGTGCGGACTATCGAACAGGCGCGCGAGCAGCGCGCGCGCCGAATCCGGCGAGAAATCGAGCGAGAGCACGAATTTGTCGACCTCGGCTTGGAGCTCGAGTTCGAGCTGCGTCACCGGCAAATGCACGCGCGCGCGTTCCACCAAATAAATGAAGTGACTGACTCCCTCAGCGACTTGCAGCCACACGTCGCTCAGCGCGCCGCCGATCGGAATTTGCTTCGATTCGGGCGGCAGCACGAGCGCAATTTCGAGCCCGTCCTCGACCTCGCGCACGAGCACGACCTCTCGGCTACCCGAGTCGCCTTCGCGCACGAAGCGCGTTACGTTCGGCGCGCGTTCGAGTCCGTAAAAACGCTCGAGCCGCTGTTGAATTCGACGAAGCTCGCGTTGCCTTTCGCGGCTCAATGCACGCCTCCGTGGCCGCGCTGCGGCGTGAGCCCGCGCCCGGCGAGCGCCGCGGCAAGCGACGCCGATCCGCTGTGCGACCAGCGCTCGTACAAGCGCAAGACTTCGCGATTCGAATTGTGCGCCGAATTGACTTGCACCGCTTCGGCGACGCGCGAGACGATTTCGGCAAAAGTCGCGAAATTGTCGGACAGTTCGCGGAACACGTCGGGCGCGCCGTGCGCCTCGCGAGTGCCTTGGCTCAACATCGACGCGGCGCTGTCGTAAGCGCGTGCGCCGAGCGAGCAAACGTAACGCAGCTCGACCCCGCGCGTCGACAAACGATCTGCAAAGAAGCCGCTCGTGTAGAGCACGCCGTCACCGAGACAACGCAGCCGCTCGAAGCGTTCGCTGCCGGCCATGTGCAACGCTTCGTCCAACAAAAGCGTGAGCGGGC
>DASYCL010000900.1:0-3182 GCA_036500245.1 Polyangiaceae bacterium
TGGTGATGCTCTGCGCGCCGCGTTTCGGCACTGCGTAGCCGCCGGTCGTCGCGGTCATGCCGAGCATGTAGCCGAGCGCGGCTCCGAGCCAATCATTCGGGCCCACATCGACGTGCAGGCCGAGGCTCGGCAAGACGCGCCGCGCGGCCTCGCTTTGAAATAATTTGCGCGATAAGTTGCCCGAGCTTCGCGCGAAGTACCAAGCGATTTTAGCCAAATTCATCGGCCCGACGCGCAACGCCGGCGCGAGCGACGGAAACGGACCGAGCAACGTCGCGAGCAAATCCGTTTCGGTGCCGGCATGAAAGCGCGCGAGTTTGCGGAACGCAGCGCCGTCGCGCGCGCTTCCGAAATGCTCGGCGGCGAGCTCGAGATCGCGCGCGATGCACGCGACCGAACCGTCGAGCGCGGGGTGACAGCTCTCGTACTTGGTGTGACACCATTCGACGCCCGCTTGCTCCAAGCCGAGCTCGCGAAACGCCGGGCTGAGTTTCCCGAACGGAAAGAAGCCCGCGCCGACGTCGTGGACGAAACCTGGTTGGGTCCATTCTTCCGAACCGAGCGCGCCGCCCGGTCGCTTCGGGTTGGCTTCGAGCACCAGCACGCGAAAGCCGCGCTTTCCGAGGGCATTGGCCGCGGCGAGCCCATTCGGGCCCGAGCCAATCACGATCACGTCCGGGTCGCGCACCAGAGCGAGCGTACGACGCGTTCGCCGCGCTTTCCATGCGCAGAAAGACGCGGTATGAAGGATTGTGCTCGCTCTCGGCGTCGACCCTGGCACTTTGCACCTTGGTTGGGGTGTGGTCTCGCGGGACGGCAATCGCTTGTGCCATGTGGCTCACGGCGTCATTCACTTGGACGGGCGCGCGTCGATCGCGACGCGACTCACGCGGATCGAGGTCGAGCTGGGCGCGGTGATCGAGCGGCATCGGCCCGAAGTCGGCTCAGTCGAGAATTTGTTTTTTCACAAAGATGCGCAAGCCGCGGCCAAGCTGGGGCACGCGCGCGGCGTGGTACTTTTGGTCTTGGCGCGATCGGGCATCGAGATCGCCGAATATCCACCGGCGCGCGTGAAGCGCACGATCGCCGGCTCCGGCCAAGCCGAAAAATCCCAAGTCGCGATGATGGTGCGCGCGCTCCTCGCGCTCGACGCGCTACCGCCCGCGGACGCCGCGGACGCGCTAGCGCTCGCGATCACACATCTGCGCATCGGCTCGCTGATGCGCGCGCTCCGCCCGAGCGAAAACGAAAGCGAAAATCGCGTCTCGCAGAGCGGACTCCGCGCGTTGCTGGGCAAAAAGCGGCGCACTCGCGCTTCCGCGCCGCGCCTACCGAAGTTGTCGAAGATTCGCTGAGCGTCGCGAGCGTGATGTTTCTGGGCCCTGCGCGAGCATGGCGCTTGGCCGCTCGCGCCTCAGGCAGCGCGACGGGCGCGTGGCCAAGCGCCGGTTCGCGCGCAGGGCCCCAAAAAAAAATCCCAGACAACAACAACCAATCAGGTCCCCAATAAGGCCAACCTCGGAATCCCCGCGCGTGCGAGCTCGAGGTAGTGCGCATCGAGCTCCACGCCGATGCTCGCGTAGCCGACGGCGAGCGCGGCCGCGATCGTCGAGCCACCGCCGAGGAACGGATCCAAAATCGTGCCTTCGCCGAGCGGCAACGCCGCGCGCACGATTTGACGCATGAATGCTTGCGGTTTCAAGGACGGATGCGCGGATAGCTTGCGCTCTTCGGGTCGTGTCGGACAAGAGCGGATCACGTCCGAGAACGGCAATTGTTCCGACGGGCGGCGCAGGCCACCGGTCTTCCACTTGCGTAAATTGTCCTGCACGCGGCCTTCGCACGGTTTTCGGAACAAGCCCCACGGTTCCCAGGCCGAGCGCGGCATCACGGTCACGCCACTGAATTCGTCGTGCGCGTTCTTGGGCCGATCTCCGCCGCGCAGCGTTTGCACCAAGCGAATGATTTCGCCGCGCTTCTCGAAGCCCGCGCGCAGCAAGGGGCCATAAACCAAATGCGACAAGAGCGGATGGCTCGCGATGAACAAGTGCCCGCCCGGCACCAACAGCGAGAATGCGCGCGCCGCGAAGCTCATGAAGAAAGCCTCGAGCTCGACTTGTTCGGCGCTCGTCAGCACCGTGAAACGTGGCAGCGGACTGCGCCGTGAACCATCGAGCGAAGGCGGGATGCGCCACACGCCGCCGCGCCCGCTGCGCAGCTTTTGTTTTTCGGGCTCTGAATATTCGCGCAAGCCGTACGGCGGATCGGTCACGATCGCTTCGAGCGAGCATTCCGCGCGCGCCGCCATCCAGGTCAAGCAATCGCCGTGAACGAGCAGGAAGCCCGGGCTCGGGCTGCTCAGAGCGAACGCGGTGTCAGCGGAGCGCGGCAGCATCGCTTACAGTATGTCTGAAAAACTCAGGCTTTCGGCAAGCTTCGGAATGCGGGAAGCGTATGGAACGTCTGAATGATTGCAAGCGCCTCTGTAAGCTGCCATGTGAGGCTGCGCGTTGGATCGAGTGATTCGATCCGCTTGCAGAGTTAGCTAAGGTGACTGCCATGATTCGCCGCTCGTTTTTGGTTGGAGTTTTGGGTCTGCTCGCGCTGTCCGCGCAAGGCGCCGCGCTTGCGGAGGGCGCGCCCGCCGCGCCGAAGCCGGCAGTGCCCGCGAAAGGCTCGCCCGAGCTCAGCGCGGAGCAAATCGCGGATCGCGTGCAAGCGTTTTACGACCATTCCAAAACGTTCAAAGCCGGCTTCAAGCAGCAATACCGCGTCCGCGCCTACGACAAGACAATCGACAGCCAAGGCTCGGTCGTGTTCGAGAAGCCCGGCAAGATGAGCTGGCGCTACACCAACAACGGCAACCGCGTCGTGTCCGACGGACACCTCGTGAAGGTATACGAAAAAGAGAACAAGCAGATGTACGAGCAGCCGCTCGACAAGAGCCAATATCCAGCTGCGCTCTCGTTCTTGGTCGGCGGTGGTAACTTGAAAACCTCGTTCAAGTTCACCAAGCGCGACGCCAAAGAGATGGGCTTCGAAGGCGGCTACGTGCTCGTCGGCGATCCGCTCGAAGCCTCGCCCTCGTACCAATCGATCATCTTGTACGTCGACGCCGGCACCTACCAAGTGCGCCGCGTGCTGCTGCTCGATTCACAAGGCAATCGCAACCGCTTCGATTT
>DASYCL010000901.1:0-6875 GCA_036500245.1 Polyangiaceae bacterium
CCCGCGCTTTCCCTTCGGTTTTGGCCTCAGCTACACTCGCTTCGAGTATTCGAACTTGAGGCTCGAGAAAGCGCAGCTCAAACGCGGCGAAGGTCCGAAACTATCCGTCGACATCGCGAACGTGGGCGCGCGCGGCGGCAGCGAAATTGCGCAAGTGTATCTCTCGGATTTGGTGACCTCGGTCACCTGGGTCAATAAAAGCTTGGTCGCCTTCGCGCGCGTCACGCTCGCGCCCGGCGAGAAGCAGACGCTGAGCTTCGAGATCCCAGAAGAACGGCTTGCGCTCGTGGATGCTTACGAGCGGCGCGTGGTCGAACCAGGAGAGTTCGAGCTTTTGGTTGGGCCATCCTCGATCGACTCGGAGCTACTCAAGCTGCGCTTTACGGTCGAAGGCGAAGCGTTTTCGTTTGCCGGCATTCCCGGAGTTGCGCGACACGCGAGCTAACGCGAGCTCACTCGCGTGTCGTCCCGGCGCAGCTCTTGGCCAAAAAATCGCGGAACAGCGTGACCTTGGTCGGCACTTGGCGCGCGGACGGATAAATCACATACAAAGACGCGCCGCTCACGCCGTACTCGGGCAGCACGCGCACGAGCCGCCCCGTTGCGACTTCCGAAGCCGCGATCATCCGCGGAATTAGGCCGATTCCGCCGCCAGCGAGCAAAGTCGCGCGCACGAAGCCATAGTCGTCGCAACCGATCCGGCACTCGAGCTCGACGGTTTCTTTGCCGCGCGGACCTTCGAGATCCCAGCTGATCTTGCCGTCGCGCGCGCCGAAAGCGACGATTTTGTGCCGGCCGAGTTCGCTCAAGTTGTTCGGCAAGCGCGCGTGTTCGGCGTACGCCGGCGAAGCGTACAGCTCCACTTGCAGCCTGCCGATCTTGCGCGCCACGAGCGATGAAGCCTCCAATTTTCCGGCGCGCACCGCCAAATCGAGCCCTTCCGAAACCAAATTCAACTTGCGATTCGTGAGCATCAGCTCGACGCGCAACAGCGGGTAGTGCTCGCAAAAACGCACGAGTTCTTCCGATAAAAACGCCGAACCGATGTCGTTCGCCGCCGTCACGCGCAAAAGTCCCTCGGGTTCTTTGCCGCCGGATTCGAGCGTGCGGGCCGCATCACGCAGCGAGGATACCAGCGGTGCGACGCGGCGATGAAATGCGTGCCCCTCACTGGTAACGCTGAGGTTACGCGTTGTTCGGTGTAGCAACCGGACGCCCACGGCATCTTCCAAACGCGCGACCGCGCGGCTCACCGTCGACGTCGGCACGCCGAGTTCACGCGCTGCCTTCGCGAAACCGCTATTTTCAACGACGCGCACGAACGCTGCGACATCGTTGAGATCGAGTTCGGGCATGCCGGCAGTGTACTCCGAGAGGCGTGGCACATTGAAGCGCGCGCCTCCGGAGCCGGCGGCCTGCTTACTTCTGCTGAATCAGCGAAATGTCGATCGTCACGTTGATGTCATTGCCGACCAAAACGCCGCCTGCTTCGAGCGCCGCGTTCCAGACCATACCGAACTCATCGCGTTTGATCTTCGTGGTCGCGGTGGCGCCGACGCGCGTATTGCCGAATGGATCGCTCGACGCGGCGCTCGGGCCTTCGACGTCGAGCGTCACCTCCTTGGTCACGCCATGGATCGTCAAGTCGCCGCTCACGGTCAGGTTTTCCTTACCCTTCGCCTTGACCGATTTCGATTTGAAGGTGAGCTTCGGAAACTTATCGGCGTCGAAGAAATCCGCGCTCTTGAGGTGACCATCGCGCTGCGCGTCGCGCGTGCTCAGCGAGCTCACGTCCACGCTGGCTTCGATCTGCGTCGCCTCGGGCTTCGCTGGATCCCAAGTGACCTTGCCTTCGATCTTTTGGAATTCGCCGCGAACGTTGGTGATCATCATGTGACGCACGCTGAAATGCGCGTTCGAGTGGGACCCATCGATCAGCCATTGATTGGACATGCTTCAACTCCTCTAAAGCGACTCGTGAGCACGAGCTCAGCGCTGAGTCTGCGGACTCAGCCGCCAGTAGGCTAGCGGGGAATTTGCAGAATCACCGTTGCATCCCTGCAACGCTCGTTTTGGCGTCGATCCCGCTAAACCGGCCGCGTGCGCTCGTCCGGCTCGCCCAGCGCGAACGAGCGGCCAAGCGAGTCCGCCACGGCACCGAGCAGCACTTGCACTTGGCAAGGTTTGCGCAGAAAACCGAGCGCGCCGCGCGCGTGCACCGCGTGTTCGCGCGCCGGCTCATCGTGCCCCGACACGAACAAGATGCGCGCATCCGCATCCACCGCGAGCAGGCGATCTTGCGTTTCTTCGCCGGTCAAGACGGGCATGTCCAGATCCAAAATCACGAGGTTCGGGCGCGGCGCCATGCGCGCGTATAGATCGATTGCGCGCACGCCGTCTTGTGCTTCGACGACTTCGGGCCCGGCTTGACGTAAGAGGCGCGCGAAGCTGCGCCGCACTACTTCTTCGTCGTCGACGAGTAGGATCACGCCGCGCGGGGTCGGCGCGGCGACTTCGTGGCCAGCGGTAATGTGGCTCGACTCTTTTCGAGCGCGATGGAGCGGCAAGTACACCGAAAAGCGCGTGCCTTTGCGCTCGCTGCTGTCGATTTGAATCTGCCCGCCGTGGAAGGCGACCACTTCTTTTACCGTCGCGAGCCCAAGCCCGAAGCCGGCTCCTTCGCGCTTGGTCGTGAAAAACGGCTCGAACACGCGCGCGCGAGTTTTTTCGTCCATGCCGACGCCGGTGTCTTCCACCGCCAGCACGACATAGAGCTGGGTCGGGTTCAGATCGCCCGGCAGCGCGTGGCTCTGCGCGCTGACTCCACTCGCCGTCACACGTAGCACGCCGCCGCGCGACATGGCATCGCGCGCATTGAGGCAGAGATTCATCAGCACTTGGTGCAACTCGGCCTGGTCCCCGCGCACGAACAAGCCGGGCTGAATCGTGGCGTCGATTTGAATCGCGCGATCGAAGGTGTGGCGAATGAGGCGCATCACGTCGTTGCACAGGCCCGTCAAGTCGACTGGTGAGTGCGCTTGAGCGCGACCGCGCGCGAATTTCAAAATTCCGCGCGTGAGCTCGGAAGCTTGCCTGGCCGCGAGCCGAACGTCGGCCAAGCACTCGCGCACTTCTTCGTCGCTGAGCCGGCGATCTTGTGGTAATTTACCGAGATAATCGACGCTAGCGCCGATCGCGCCGAGCATGTTGTTGAGGTCGTGCGCGATGCCCGCGCCGACGCGGCCGAGTGCCTCGAGCCGCTGCCGCTGCAGCAGTTGATCCTCGACCGGATCGAACGGGGCGAACAGCAGCATCACGTGCGGTCCGACTTGGATCTTGTCTCCGAACGAAAGCAAATGCCGCTTGATTGGGAGGCCATTCGCTTGCGTGCCGTTCTTGCTGCCAAGATCCTCGAGCAAGTACACGCCGATTTCACTCTTCGAAACCCGCGCGTGGTTGCGCGAAACCTCGGGGTCGTCGAGCGCGACCGCCGCGTCACTCGCGCGGCCGATGATCGCCAAGTCACCGATCTTGAATTTGCGGCCCGCTTGCGAGCCGGCGATGGCGATCAAGCGCGCGGGCCCAGTGTCGAGCACGCGATCTTGAGTCGAAATTTTGCGCGAGCCGGTCGTCAATCGAGTTCCGACGCCAGGTAGGCGAATGTGGACGTTCGAGGTGCTGAGATACTAACGACTCGAACTCGAATACTTTTAGTATGCGCAGATACAATACGTAGCTGCGGCGCGAAATCGGCGACAAAAGAGCCAGATTCTAAGCTTGAGACCCGCGCCTCATGCCGCCTGCTTTTCGCGCCGGAGCGCGCGCGAAGGGCAGGGGCTCGCCTGCCGCCGATTCGCGCGCAGGGCCAAAAATATCTGAGAGAGTCATTCGTCCTTCGCGCAACGGAATCCGGCGACGAGCATTCGCCACTCTGGCGGGTGATGTACGCGATTCGATGCGCGCAAACCGCCGGAAGGATAGTTGAACGCGCCGCCGCGCAACGCGCGCTCACAGCTGGTCGGGATTGGGTTGGAGCCGGTGTAGCCTTGACGCTTCTCTTTGCGCAACACGGCGAGCGACGCGAGCACTTCGTCGCACGTGCCGGGAATGCCGCGGTCGGCGCCGGCGCGGGTGTACGCCATTGGATCGTAGATATCGTTGGTCCATTCCCAGACGTTGCCGGTCAAGTCGAAGTGTCCGTAGGGGCCGCGGCCGTCGGGATACGAGCCGACGGGCATTGTCGTTGCGCCTTTCGCGCCCACTTTGCGACCGAAGCAAGCGAGTTTCGCAGGGTCGGGCGGCGCGTTGCCCCAGGCGTATTTGCGGTTGTCGTCGCCGCGCGCGGCGCGCTCCCACTCGGCTTCAGCCGGCAAGCGCTTGCCGCGAAATGCGCAATAAGCGGACGCGTCGTACCAAGAGACGCCGACCACGGGCTGCGTGGGCCCGCGAAAGCCGGATTCGGGCCCGGCGTGAAAGCCACGCGCGACACTGTCGCGATAGGGCTTGCAGGCCTGCGCGCGCACGCACTCGAGGTACTTTTCGTTCGTGACTTCGGTCTTGTCGAGCAAAAAACCGTGCACCGTCACCGCGTGCGCCGGTTGTTCGTCGCGTTCGCCGACGCCGTCGGCGCCCATTGTGAAGGTGCCGCCTGGGACAGGCAACATGTCGTCGGGGATCGACACTGAGGTCTCCGCGCTCGCCGGCGCGGCTGGCGAAGGAACCGCGTTCGGCTCGGCGCGCGCGGCGCTACCGCCAAGAGCGACGAGCGCCGCGCAGGGCGCGAGCGCGCGATGAAAGCGTCGCATTCCGTTACCGAGCGGGCGCGGTCTTGAGCAGCACTTTGAGCATCACGCGGCGCGTGTCTTCGTGCGCGTCTTCTGGGCTTACGCCTGCGCCGTAAACACTTGCGGTCATGGCGATGGTGAGCAAGCGGCTGCGATCGACGCCGAGCGAGACCAAGAGCTCTTTGACGCCGTGGGCGCGCGCCTCTGCCATCGACGGCGATTCACCGGGCGCGGTTTGGCCGACCACGCCGATGCATTCGAGCGATGGATCGGCCTGCATCTGCTTGGCGATCGCGGTCGCGGTCGCGGTCGCTTCGGGGCTCAGCGCGGAAGAGTCGTTGGCGAACGCGAAGCGCTCCGGCAAAACGACGACCGTGCTGCGCGAGCGATCCAAGCGATCCTGTTCGCTCGCGGCTTCGATCGCCGCGCAGCCCGTCGCGTGCGGCGCGGCGGCGACTTGGGCGGTATCTGGATTGAAGGGCGTGACGTTCGCGACGATGCCTTCGGGCACGCAGCTACCTTGCGCGACCGGGGATTGGCACGTAACGCTCGCTTGCGCCTTCAAATGATCTTGCAGCGCGAACTCGTACTGGCCGGGCGCGCCGAAACGCTGGCGTGCTTCGGCTGGCGTGTAGTTCGGAAATTGCGTGTTCGCTTGCGGCGTGTAGATCGCTTCGTACACGACGTACGGAATCGGCAATTCGCGATCTTCGACTTTGGTGAGCGATCGTAGATTGCACGTGCCCGACCAAGCTTGTGTCGCGCAGTCGCTGCGCGCCGCGGTTTGTCCGGCACAGCCCGCGCTCGCGCCGCACAGGAGCACCCCAAAAATAAAAACCGCACCAAGAGATCGCGCGCTCACCATCGCTCGTGTTGACACGCGCGAAGGCTAACATCACTTCTCGTGCCGCTCAGCGCGACGCGAAATTGCCTGGAATTTCCCGGCCGATTGCGCGCGGCATTTTTGCGGATGCCCGGGGCAGGCACGTCGCGCCGCCGCGCGCGAGATCGATAATGGGGACGCGACCGAGGGCACTTGGTGGTGGGGGGAGGGGTGCTCCTCGGCCGCGCCCACGTCGACTAGCTCACACGAGCACGACGTTCTCATCCACTAGATTGTGCGCCGTGCGCGTTTTTCTTTGTTGCTGTATGTGAGTTGAAATAAAGGCCGTGGCGTTATTCCACGTCGCGTTATTCCACGTCGTCGACTGTTGGGGCGTTGTTCGCGTCGCGCGCAGTCGAATCCCCGAGTTCGGTTTGCGAAAATGGAGTCGTGCGCTTCGCCATCGCGCCGCCGATTTTGCAGCGCTCGCCTTTGCCGTCGAGTGTTCGTCCGTATGGAAGGCGTCGCTTCGCGGGCGCGACATAGACCTGTCCGTTCCCCAAGGGCTTCGGAATGATCGCGGCGCTGGTGCGCGGTCGGCCTTCGCGCGCACCTTCGAGAAACACGATCACGTCGTTGCCGACGATGCGATAGCCCCAGTAAGAAGCGCCCGTGCTGCCCTTCGGTTCGTTCGCGCACGGCTGATTCTCGGTCGTCATCGCGAACGTGAGCTCGGTGTCGTCGTTCAAATGCGGCGCGCCGGCTTGCCACTGAAACGCAGCCGACGAAGCGCTGCCGATGCCCACTTTGACGCAAGCGCAGATCGCATTGGCGTGCTCGCCGACCAGACTCAAATCGTGGCGCGCGCCGAGCAACGCCGTGTCGACGACTGGCGTCGATGCGTTCGCGTTCGCTTTTGCAGCAAGTTCCTTGTCGCCGATCGGCTTATCGAAGTCCGGGCCTTCCTCGGCGTCCGCGCGCGCGTGCTGCGCCGATGCGTTCGCATTCGCGGAAGCCTCGCAGTTCAGCGAAAACAGCGCGAGCGCGACGGCGCCGCACAGGACCCAGGTCGAGGACTCAAGCGTCAACTTGCGCCGAAAGCGAGGCTCTAGCGTACCCACCACAAAAGCCTCCCATCCTTCACCGGCTTTGGGCAAACTCTTCGAGTGGATATCGACACGCTTCGCGCTGAGCTCGCTGGCACATCCACGTTGCGGCCGGTCGGGAAAGTGGTGGGTGTCACCGGCTTGATGCTGCGCGTGACCCTG
>DASYCL010000902.1:0-3174 GCA_036500245.1 Polyangiaceae bacterium
GTCGGCACGAGCGTCGAGGAGCTCGGCCTAATGCGGCGCATCGATGAGATCCACCTGCAGTGGCCGTTCTACGGCAGCCGCAAGCTGTGCGAGGTGCTCCGCACCGAAGGTCGCGCGGTCAACCGCAAGCACATACAGCGCTTGATGCGACTGATGGGACTCGAGTCCCTGGCCCCGAAGCCCAACACGAGCGCGGCCAGCCGGTGAAACACCTCGTTTTTACGCACCACCGCGATAAACAGCGAGATCGCTCGAGAGCGACAGCGGCGTGAGCCATCTCCGCGACGGCAGCGGCAGATCGACGCTGCACACGCGAATCGCGCGCTGCCGTGCCATCGGCTCGAGGTCGTCGATCACGCGCTCCAGCCGATCGCCGCTAAAAGGGCAATAGAGGAAGAACACCGAACCCGTCGTGAGCTCACGGGCGAGCTCTACCGCGTCACCTTCGATCACCGAGATGTCGCGCGCGTTCAGCCGAGATGCGAGTTCGCGCGAGCCGCGCACCAGCTCGGATTGAATCTCGATCCCGATCGCATTCGCGCCGGTCAAAAAATGGATCAGCGCCAAGGTTCGACCCAAACCGGCTCCCAAATCCACGAATACATCGCTCGAACTCAGGCCCGCGCAATCGATCATCTTCAGCAACGCGTTGACAGGCGTGGGCAAATACGGAACGCAGCCGCGCGGCAACTCCGGGCCATCTTGCGGCAAATCCTCGAGCCCAAAAACGCGATCGATGAAGCCATCGCGCGCTCGCTCGGGAATCGCCTCGAGCGCGGCTCGAAATCCCACTCGGCTCATTCGACCCGTCGACAGCGCTAGGCGCATTGCTTCCGGATTCGACGCTGGCTCGCATTTCATCATTGATGCCGTTCGTGGCGCCGACATGGCAGTACGCTAGCCGAAACGCGGTCGCAAAACTTCAGCGCAACGTCGTTTCGATTGGCAGGGAAGTCTGATAGTGTGCGTCCGAGGGAGTTCGATGTGGCATTGCGTGGAGTCTCGGCGCGAGGTCTACCTCGTCAACGAGGATCGCTTCCTGTGCGCGCCGGAATTGCCTTTCTTCGCCTCGTGCCGACGCGAGACAACGAGTGATCCATGAAAGACATGGAACGTTTGGGTGAGCGGCTCAAGATCCGAAGAGCGCAGCCGGAAGAGGCGGAAGCCCGATTTCGCTGGTTTTCGGATCCGGCAGTCACCGAATTTCTGCCGCTCGCCGGTGAGCGCATTCTGCCTCTGGAGAACATCGTCGAGTTCCTCGCCCGCGCGAGTCGGGATGACGACCCCAATCTAAATATCTGCATCGAGTTGCTTTCGGGTCGGCTAATTGGTTGCGGTGGCCTGCGTGAGATCGTTCCGGGCGAATCCGCGGAAGTCAGCGTCGTCATCGGCGAGCGCGATGTTTGGGGCGCCGGATACGGGCGCGAAGCCATGCAGTTGCTGCTGCGCGAGGGCTTCGACGCGCTGAAGCTGCGAGCGATTTGGCTCATCGTGCGCGAAGAGAACTTCCGCGCCGTACGCCTGTTTTCCCAGCTTGGTTTCGCAGTTACCGAAACGCTCGAGGCTGCGGTGGTCGTCAAAGGCATCCCGCGCACCAAGCTTCGCATGCGACTCGAGGCGAGCGAGTGGCGGCGAAGCGCGTGAGCCGATGGCCACCGAGCGAGCCCAGCAACGCACGATGCAAGCCCGCTTATATGAGAAGGCGGAGGCTTTTGCCAAATCGCTCGGAGCGGTCCGGCACGGTCGAGATCCGGGAATTGCCGCGCACATAAACCTTATGGGTGATTACGTTTCGACGCGCGCATCGGCCTGGTCTGGTTCGCGCGCGGCGATGCAGCCCGATGTTGCAAAGTGTATCGATTGGGCCCGCTCGAGCGTTCGCCCAGCGTCACTGTGACGACAATGCGCGCCCTCATCGCCGAGCAGCAAGTTTTCCCGCGCCAGGAGCCAGGCAATTGGCGGCGCGAAATCTTCGCTGGCCGGGCGCTCCCGACCGACACGTCTGCTAAAGTTCAGGGGCTGACGCCGCGCCTTCCCGCGCGTGGCGCGGCGCGCCAAGGTGGATCGCTCCCCGTCACGAGCGGTCGCAAAACGGCGCGACACGGGCTCTAGCGTCCTTGGCCGCTCGGTCGGTCGTCGAAGGAGTCGACGGCGCCGAACCTTGATGCAAAAAGAGCAGCGAAAAATCCGATGAACAGTACGATCCCGCGCGGTTCCTACAGGCACACGAAGATCATCGCCACGATCGGTCCAGCAACGCAGAGCGAGGAACGGCTCGCGCAGCTGATCACCGCCGGTGTGGATGTGTTTCGGCTCAACATGGCGCACGGCTCCGGCGAGTGGGCGACGGCGCTCGTGAAGCGCGTGCGCGAAGTGTCGGCTCACATCGGCCGCCACGTCGCGGTGATGATGGACGTGAAGGGACCTGAAATCCGCACCGGCGTCGTCGACGCGCCGATCGAGCTGCACGTCGGCGATCGCTTCGAGTTTTTTACCGGCACGCCGTCGAGTGACATGCGCGGCGTGTCCGTGAACTATCCCGGCTTGCCCGGTGATGTTTCGGTCGGCGCGACCATCCTCGTCGACAGTGGCTTGATGCGGCTCGAAGTGCTCGAGATCGACGAGACGCACGTGCGCTGTCGCGTGCTCACCGAGGGCAAGCTCGGCTCGCGTCGGCACGTGAATTTGCCCGGCATGAACGTCAATTTGCCGTCCCTCACCGAGAAAGACCAGGCGGACGTGCGCGCCGGAGTCACGGCGGGCATCGATTTCGTCGCGCTCTCGTTCGTGCGCAAGAGCGAAGACATCGCGCTCTTGCGCGGCGTGCTCGATGGTTTGGGCTCTCGCGCGCGCATCATCGCGAAGATCGAAGATCAGAGCGGCGTACGCAACATGCACGCCATCATCAAAGCGTCGGACGCGGTGATGGTCGCGCGCGGCGATCTCGGCATCGAAATCGACTATCACACGCTGCCGCTGGTGCAGACCCAGATCGTGGATTTGTGTTTGCAGGAGGGGAAACCCGTGATCATCGCCACGCATCTGCTCGAGTCGATGATCAGCGCGCCGATGCCGACGCGCGCCGAAATCTCGGACATCTCGACAGCAGTGCGCGAACGCGCGGACGCCGTGATGCTCTCCGGCGAAACCACGACCGGGCTCTATCCGCTCGAA
>DASYCL010000903.1:0-3783 GCA_036500245.1 Polyangiaceae bacterium
CGCCCGGCCCGCACGTGCCGAGCGCGACGCAGCGTCGAGGCCCGCGCCCGCGCCCGCGCAAAGCGACGATCGCTGGCAAAACCAGGCCTGTGCGAGTAAGCATTTCACTCGCAGAATGCCGTCGCTGAGCTCGAGCATCGTGAACCAACAGGTGGCGTCGGTGCGCGACGTGGAGGAGGCGCTCTCGCGGCAAGCGCTCTACGGCGGTGACCTGATCACCAACTTGCTCGAGCTCGCCGCCGTCAGCGAAGAGCGGCTGAGCCAAGTCAAAGCCGAGAGCCACGGGCTCGAGGCCGCACCGATCGGCGAGCTGCCGTCGTCGAGCGAAGAATTGCGGCGGCTCGTACCGGGCGATCTCGCGCAACGCTTCGCGCTCTACCCGCTCGACGAGCGCGCCGGCACGCTGACTATCGCGGTCGCCGAACCATTACCGAGCGAAACCGAAAACGATCTCGCGTTTTCGCTCGGCGTCAGCCTGGTGCAAAAAGTGGCGCTGCTCGTGCGCGTGCGCCAAGCCATCGCGCGTGACTACGGCATTCCGCTCGATCGCCGTTCATTGCGCGTCTTGGCCAAGCTCGGCGGCAAGCCCGATCCGAGCCCGAGTTCGCTGCCGAGCCCGCGCGGGCCGGTGCTGTCGCGCCGCCCGGAGACGGTGCGGCCCGACGAGACGGGAGGACAGAGCGCGACCGAGCCCGCAGGCAACCAATCCGAGCCGCGCGTGCCACGCGCGCCGGCGATGCCGGATTTCTCGAGCCTGACCCGGCGCGAACCGAAGAGTCGTCCGCGCAGGCTCGGTCCGTACACCGCGGCGACGGCCGAAAAGGATCTGCTCGAAGCCGAGTCGCGGGACGACGTGCTCCGCGCGTTCTTCGATTTCGCGGCGCAATTCTTCGAATACGCCGCGCTCTTCGCGGTGCACGCGGATCTCGCCGAGGGACGTGACGCGACGGGCTCGGGCGCGTCGCGTTCGCGCGTCGTCGCGATCGGTGTGCCGCTGGATTTGCCGAGTGCGCTGTCGCGCGCACGAGATGCTGGCACGTATCAATTGGTTCGCCTTGGTACGGGCGGACTCGACGGCGCGCTGGCCAAGGATCTCGAGCGTCGGCCTGGGCGCCTGGTGCTGCTCTTGCCGGTGCAAGTGCGTTCGCGCACCGTGGTCATCCTGTACGGCGATCACGGAGAGCGAGACATGGAGCTCAGCGCGATCGGCGAGGTGATTTCGTTCACGCCGCTGGTCGCGAACGCGTTCGAGCGTCTGATTTTGAAAAAGCGACTGCGCGAAAAGGGCGCCGAAGTTTCGCCGCAGAGCTTGCGCCTCGGTCGTGTGCGCGAACCGACGCCGCCTTTGCCCAATGTCGCGGAACGAGCGGCGGCGTTTGCTTCGGTGATCGAGAACAAGCAAGGCGCGGGCACGGTGCGAAATTCACTCACGCCCATTTCGAGCGAAGTGCTGCCGCCGAGTGTCAACCCGCCGCCGACGGTCGCCGCGTCGCCACGCGCGCACGCCTCCGCGCCGGTCGCGCGCTCGCCGCTGCCGCCGCTCGCGCAGTCATCACTCCCGCCGATCGCGCGCACACCGCCGCCGCCGCGACCCGCGCCGGAACCGGAGCTGCCGAGTCCGCCCTCGTTCGTACCGAGTGCGCCGCCGCCCGCTTCACCCGCGCCGCCTTCGAGCGCGCCGCGCGGCCCCGCCGGTAGCGGCTTCGCGCGTCCGATGATTTCGATCGGCCCGCCCGCGCAACGCCCGGTCGCGCCCACGTTTCCGGATCGCAAGCGGCGCAGCGAACCTCCGGAAGATGGCTGGGAACTCGAGTCATCGCCCGCTCCGCCGCAGACACCGTTTCCGCGGATCGAGCGCGGCACCCAGCCCGGTGTTGGCGGCTCGAAGGGCGTGCCGCGCTTCACGAAGCCGGAGAGCCCAGCGCCGCCCGCCAATGACCCGATCACGCCGTCCACACCGACGACGCTGCACGAAGAACCGGCGTCGTCGAAGCGCTCGGGCTCGCTGCCGCGCTTGCAGCTCGTGTCCGAAGCTCCGCGCGCGGCGGCGGAAGCGCCGGAAATCGACGTCTCGGATGCCTCGAACGAGTACTACGAGGAAGAGCTCGCGCCGCCGAGTTCGGACTCGGGCGTGCCGCTCGCGCCCGCTTCGCGTTCGCTCGCCTACAGCGCGCGCCCATTGCCGCCTCGCAAGTTGAACTCGCAAGAGCTCAAGTTGCCGAGCGTCATCGTCGACCTGGCGAGCGATTGCAAAGAATTGATCGAGCGCTTGCTCCAAGGTGACGCGAGCGCCGGCGACAAGCTCGTGCAGATCGGCGATCCGGCAATCACGCAGCTCGTCGGAATTTTTCCGGGGCCGATCACCTCCGAGCTCAGGCGCGGCAGCGGCGACACCACGGCCAAGGCTTCCGAGTGCGGCCCAGTGCTGCGCACGCTCGCGCGCATGGGCGCCAGGCCCGTGCCGTTCGTCGCGGTGCGCACGGCCGACGGCGATCCCAAAGTGCGCGCTTGGGCCACGCGCTTGCTCGGTGAGATGCCGAGCGCAGAGTCCGCGCAAGCCGTCGCGCGCCGGCTCACCGACGCAGACGTCGACGTGCAACGCGCCGCGCTCGCGGCCGGCAGCTTGCTGCTCGCGCACGTCGAAGCCGCCGAAGCACTACAAGCCAAAATCGCCGAGAGCGTGAGCGACGTCACACGCGCCGAGGGCAGCCGGCACTCGCTGATCGAAGCGCTCGCCGAATTGCGCGCGCCGCTCGTGATTCCGACGCTCGTGCGTTTGCTCGAAGACGGCTCGCCCGACATCGTGCGCTCGGCGCACTGGGCGCTCGGCGTGATCACGCGCCAGGATTTCGGCACCAAGGCCGCGCTGTGGGAAGAGTGGTGGCTCAGGAACGGCAAGCGCCATCGCATCGAATGGCTGATCGATTCATTGCTCCATGAAAATCAGGAGATTCGCCGCGCCGCCGGCGACGAGCTCAAGAGCCTGACCAAAGAATATTTCGGCTACTACGACGATCTGCCGAAAAAAGAGCGGGAAAAGGCCCAAGATCGCTATCGCCAATGGTGGGAAACCAAAGGCAAGGCACGTTTCCGCTGAGCGATCGCCCGATTTTTTTCGAAGAAACGCGGGTTTTCACGCTGATTGGCGGTCACGGCGCCGGATTTCCAGTATCGACGCGCGCGAAAAATCGTGGCACGCCCGCTGTTCGCATGATCGAGACCGAGCAACACTTCGACCCCGGATTGCGCGCAGCGAATCTCGCCCTCACGGGCCGCAAACGGCAGGAAGTGAGCCGCATCACCTCGCTCGAACTGCGTTACACCGATCCGCGCAGCGAGCCGTGGGAAGCGCTGGCAATGATCAGCGTGGCGGCACTCGCGCTGCTCGTCGTGGTCGGGCTCTGGCTGGCCTAGAGCTTTCATTACTTGGGTTCAGCGCGAACGGCGCGGCCTCCACTGGTAGCCCACACCCCAGCGCAGCCAGCTGATTCGAAGTTGCAGATGCAACTTCGCTCCCAAGGCCACGGCCCTCATCGAAGCGAGTCCAGAGACCCCGGTCGTGAGCGCCGTTGCACGCTTCGCTCCAAGTTGCACATTCAACTTTGTTCGCAAGTTGCAGATGCAACTTCGCTCCCTAGTTGCACATTCAAACGTCGCGAACCGAAGCCCACGCCTCGAACGGCCCGTGTCGTCTCAGCCCAGCGCGCGCGACGTCACTGATCGCCGCTCGCCGGCTTGTCGCCGCCGGCTGGGCCCGACTTTTTGCCGCCGCTCAGATCGATC
>DASYCL010000904.1:0-7007 GCA_036500245.1 Polyangiaceae bacterium
GTCGGCACGAGCGTCGAGGAGCTCGGCCTAATGCGGCGCATCGATGAGATCCACCTGCAGTGGCCGTTCTACGGCAGCCGCAAGCTGTGCGAGGTGCTCCGCACCGAAGGTCGCGCGGTCAACCGCAAGCACATACAGCGCATGATGCGACTGATGGGACTCGAGTCCCTGGCCCCGAAGCCCAACACGAGCGAGCCGGGTCGTGACCCGGAACTTTTCGTCTTCGTCCGCCAAAGGGTCCGCCCAACTTTAAGATTGAGTAACACCCAGCGCGGCGAAATCCGCCAGAGGCACGCCCGTGCTCAAAATGCAGATTGCTTCGTCAGGCCCTGGAGTAGGCAATACACCCGCGACCGACAAGATGTTACATAGTTCGAGTGCATCGGGTGCGGCGTTCGTGGGGTGTGCAGTTTGTGAGGGCGCTTGGAGTAGTCGCGAGCGCAATCGTCGCGTTCACTAGCTCGGCGTGCACGCAGCCTTCCGACGACTCGAGCGCCACCGGGGGCGCCGGAAATGCCGGCGCAGCAATGGGTGGCGTTGGCGGCTCGACGCAACAAAGCCCGACACTCATCTTAGCTGGCCACTACCGGATTTCGCTTCCCACGGGTGACGTTGACTCGACAGAAAACCAAGGCGAATCGAGCAGCGCAGGCGCAGGAAACACCGGCGATTCAAACCCTTCGTCCACCGGAGGTTCCGGCTCATCGATCGTGGAGAACACCCTCACCTGCACCCTTACCCCACCCCCCGGCACCCCTCCCTCACTCCCCCTCTGCGGCGACTCTTTCCGTACCAGCTTCGAACAATGCGACGACGGCAACACCGCCAATGGCGATGCCTGCAGCTCGCAGTGCACAGTAACGCCGCTGCTCATCGCTCCACCGAGCACTTCGAACAGCGCCCTTCCCCCGCCCGCGCGCGAACTCGGCTCCGGCCGTCATCCGCTCGCTGCGGGCTGCAACACCGTCGGCGTCGCGTTCATCGATTACTCAATCAGTCCGCCCGCACTAAAGCTCGCCACCTTTTCGAACACCGGTATCGCAGGACCGATCATCAATTTTGGCAGCGCGAATGTCGACGATGCCGCGCCAGTCGTAGCGGGACTCCCAGACGATACATTCGCCGTCGCGTGGACGGACTTCGACGGCGATAGCGACGAGCTCGGCGTCCAATTGCGCAAGCTCAACCCCGATCCGCACACGCAAACACAAGCGTCGCCAATGATAGCGAATTCGAGCACGGGGTTTTCGCAAAGTGCGCCCGATATCGTCTTTGACGGCAATGAGCTCGTCGTGGCTTGGGTCGACAATACCGATCCAGTCAACGGGCCTGATTTGCGATATCGGCTCTTTGATCCGATCACCCTTGCACCGAAGAGCGATGACTCGACACTCGCGGCCACGAGCGCGGTTGAAACTGACGTCGCGCTCGCCGCATTGAACGGCAATTGGGCGGCTGCCTGGCGTTCCGCGAGCGGCGGGTCTCAAACGATCGAAATTCAAAGCGGCACAGCGCATTGGTCAGTCGGACCATTCGCACCCGGAGCTGACGGCGATCGACCGGCGATCGAGTTCGTTGATGCGACGCACCTCGCGCTCGCGTTCACCGAAGGCACCGATCCGACGTTGAGTGGCATCGCGAATACGCCGCGGCTTTACGGAGCGATCCTGGATGCGGCTTTTCCAGGCGTCACTTCGCCGTTTGCGATTGCACCGATCACGCAGCCCTATGCCAGCACGCCAACCATCAGCCAAACCGAACCCGCACTCGCTGCGTTTTCGGATCGCGTGCTCGTGGGCTGGCGTTCGTCCGCGATACCGGGTGATCCGTTGGGCGACGAACTCTGGACACGCGAGCTCAAATGGACCATCGATGGAAACACGTTGAACGTCGATGCTTCGAGCCCCGAGGTGCCGCTCTTCGGCAGTGCCTTCCACGCCGGTGACCAGAGCAACATCGCACTCTTGAGCTCGCCTCTTTGGCCCGAGCATCGGCTGTTCAGCGCGTGGGAAGATTACGGGCGAACTTTTCATTCGACTTCGGGGGCGCCGGTATCTGGTGGGCCGGATGTCGCGTTGCAGCTCTCGAACGCGCCGACCACCGACGCCGCTAACACTCGTTTCCCGCTGAGCGACGACGGCAACTATTACAAGGTGAATGTGTTACGACGCTCGCATCTTTTCCCGGCACCTCAGGCGAGTGCAACGTTCTCCAATGGTGCGCGCGTCAGCAATCTTGGATCGCCGCCGAATATGTTCGACGAAAGCGACGTTAGTTTTCGCTGGACAACTCCAGTGTCGGGAGGAACGAACGGCGCGAATCCAAACGCTACCGTGGTGGCCGTAATCAATCTTGGTCGGGTGGTTCAAATCGGCGCGTTGCGGCAATATTTCGCAGATGGGCTCGTCCGCACGCCGATTTCCTTTCAGTTGCGTCTGGGGCAAACGCAAAGTCAATTGACGACGATCATTCCCCAAACGGTTTACACGACGAGTGACACAATCAGTGAGTTTGCATCGACACCGGCGCAATATGTCGAGCTCACTTTCGTCGGTACCGGTGACTTCGGCCAGATCGATCTTACCGAGCTATTCCTCTATCCGAGTGCGGACACATCGCCCCCACCGAGTACCGCCGACGGATACGACCTCACGTACTTGCCGAACATAAGCAACTCACCGCAGACCGTCAATCTGCTCGGGTTCAACGGAACCCTGTTCGACAAACTCGTCGGCGGTTTCCAAGGTCGAACCGTTGCGCAGGGAGCCAACGGGGACGGCGTGGTAACGATCGATCTGGGCGGCTGGTATGCGATCTCCGATGTCGGGCTCGCTTATCGCTTGTCCCAAGGCTGGCCCGCTGGCGGTAGCGTCGAGATCTCGTCCGACAACGTCAATTGGACCGCCGTGACGAATGTCGCGCGCGGTAGCGCGTTCGGTCCACCGAGTGGTGGCGGATTGCAATTGATCACGTTCCCACAGCAGACCGCGCGTTACGTGCGAATCACCGATTACTTCGTGCCTGGTGTCGGCACTTCGGTCGGTCGCCTCGACGAAGTACAAGTTTTTTAGCGCGGCGCCGCGAGCGGCAAGCGTCGTCAAAACGCGTCTAATCGCTGCTCAAATTCAAACGCTCATTTGCGCCTCACTGACGCACGTAGACGCCCAATTCGTCGCGCGCGCGTCGAAATCGTGAGCATCGCGCGATAGCGCGGACACTCGCGCGGCGGATCGTGAGTTGTTCGTCGATTGACGAGTTTCGTCGGCTCACGAGCCTCGCATAAACATTTCAATCGATTAGGTGCACGCATGAGAAACGCTCACAAACTTGGCTCGTTCGTTTGCTTCAGTGCGGCCCTCGCGTTCGTCGGCTGTGGAAGCGGTGACGACAGTTCTCCGAGCGGAACCGGCGCGAGCGGTGGCTCCTCCACTGGTCTTGGTGGAAGCTCCGGCGCAGGCGGAAGCTTCGCGGGAACAGCGAACGTCGGCACAGGCGGAACCGTCGCGGGGCAATCCGCGGGCGGAACGAGTGGAAGCACGAACGGCGGCTCAGTCGGCGCGAGCGGCAGCGCGGGCACGAATGCAGGGAGCGGCGGTGCTGCCGCGGGCAGCGGTGGCGCGTCGGGCGGCAGCGCCGGCGCGAGCGCGGGCTCGGGAGGTTCGAGCGCAGGCACTGCTGGCGCGAGTGCAGGTTCCGGCGGCGCGAGCGCAGGCACTGCTGGCGCAAGTGCAGGTTCTGGCGGCACGACTGCGGGCGCCGGTGGAACTTCCGCGGGCTCCGGTGGCACGAGCGCAGGCACTGGCGGTGACAACGGCGGCACTGGCGGCGCGAGTGCGGGCTCGGGCGGTGACAACAGTGGCACTGGCGGTGACAACGGCGGCACCGGCGGAGCGAGCGCGGGCTCCGGCGGCGCGAGTGGCTCGGCCGGGTCGAGCGCTGGCGGCAGCGGTGGCTCGGGCGGCGCGTGCCCAGTGCCTCCGTACATCACCGTGTTCGACTTCGCCGACGGCAGCACGATCAATTCGAATCCGGACGGCACCGCGAGCGCGGCGACGAATCCCGGCGAAGCGCTCGGCAAATGGACGCGCAGTCGTTTCGGCTCGACCGCGAACGGCGTCGCCGGTCTCGACGGCGACGCCAACAATCTAGCCAAGATCTCGAGCCTCGCGTTCGAGCCGAGCGACGGCAATCCGGATCCCGGATCGCTCAAAGCAACGATTCCATTTACGGGCACGCTGAACGAAACCCTCGGTCTCGTGTATGCGATCTCGTCGTTTCAAGACACGATCGATCTCGCGGACGTGAGCGGGCGCATGTTCAGTGCGAACGTGAAGCTCGTGTCGACGCCGCGCACGAACTGCACGTTCACGGCGACCGCATGGTCGACCGCGGACAGCGGCAGCACGACGGGGGTGACGTTCAACGAGAGCGCCGGCACTCCGGTCACGCTGACGACCGGACAATGGGTGACCGCGACGTTCGATCTCGACAACAGCGCCGACAAGCTGCGCGTGAACCAAGTGGGCATCGATCTCAAGTCGAGCTGCACGGGAACGACGACGGGCACGGACGCGACCGTGATCGAAGTCGATCACGCGACGTTACTTTGCAAGTGAGTGGCCGCGAGGTGCACTCGAAGTAACGAGCGAGGCCGAGTGATACGGTCAGAGCCGGCCGCATCTTCCCGGCGAACACATTCGGAAACCTGAATATTCCGCAATATTCGCGCATTGTGCGCGACATATTCCGGCGTCACGTTTGTTGGTAGGACGCGCGCGTCGTCGCGCGTCCGACTAGCATGACGATGATTCGAAGCATTGCGTGGTCGCTCGGCTGCGCCGCGCTGCTCGGCTTTGCGATCTGGGCCACGAACCCCGCATCCGCGGCGGGCACGGGTTCGGCGCGTGCCGATGCTGCTGCTGGAAGCGCGAATGCAGCGCCCACGCCGTCGCAAACTGCGTTGAGTTCCGCGCCGGTGCTCGCGCCATCATCGTCCGCGCCATCGACCAATCCGGCGGATAGCAGCGGGGCGCTCGAACGGCGACTCGATCGGCTCGAGCACGAGATCGAACATCCGAAGCCCTGAATTTTCGATGGCGAAGTATTTCGTGCGGGAATGTTTGCTCACCCTGGATGCGTTGCAGCCATGCTCGGCAGTTTCGCCGGGCCAGCACAGGGACATCGGATGCACGAACAATTTACCGGGCTGGTCATCCCGACGCTCGCGCAACACCTCGGAGTGCAAGCGCGCGAGATCGCGCCCGCACACGATTTGTACCGCGATTGGGGGCTCACCCCGCTCGCGCTGGTCGTGATCTTGCTCGATCTCGAGCGCACCGTCGCGTGCGAGCTGCCGCCCGAAGAGCTCCGAGGCGTGCGCACGGTCGGGCATTTGGTGGCCAAATTCAGCTTATGGATGCGGCGCGCTCCGCCCGACCCGCGTTCACTCGCGCGGCGACGGGCCCGCGTTTCGAGACGCGCCCAGCGCGAACGGCGTATTCGTCGCGAATTGCACTTCTTGCGTTGGCTGGAACAAAATGAAGCGCGCCACGCACAACGCGCCGCTGAACGCCGCGCGTACTGAACCGCGCAAAGCCGAGCTCAGCCCGCCAGCGCGAGGCTCGGCGTGGCGGGCTCGCTCGGGCTGCGCGACTCGTTCGGTAACACGGCGAGGCGCCGCTTCTCGCACTCGACGATCTCGGCGACGACCTCGTGGCAGCCGCCGCAACCGGTGGCGGCGCCGCAATGCTCGCTCACTTCGTCCACGCTACACGCGCCGGTGAGGCGAACGGAGCGACGGATATCGCGATCGGTGAGTGCGTGGCAGTGACAGACGAGCATCGACTCCCAGAAACGTAGCGAGTTGATAGTGAAAATCAAGTTCAACTTCGACAATCTTCAATCCGGTCAGAAATTCCAATGATTCTAGTTGTTTAATCAAGTCTACTCAGAGCAAAACGAATTTCGTTTTCAATAACTCGACCGAGAGCGCCGCTTCGTGCGGCCGGCGCGCGAGCTTTGAGGTGCGCCGCACTCGAGGGGAATGGTACGAGAAGAGAATGCACTCCTCGCCCGAGATCCTCGATTTGTTGAACGAGCTTTTGACGTCCGAGCTGACGGCGATCAACCAATATTTCATTCACTATCGGATGTGCGAGCACCAGGGCTACAAGGCGCTCGCGAAGAAGAAGCGCGAAGAGTCGATCGAGGAGATGCGGCATGCGGACCGCGTGATCGACCGCATCTTGTTTCTCGATGGCGTGCCGAACATGCAGCGCTTGAGCCCGGTGCGTGTCGGTGAAGAGCCAATCGAGATGAACAAGCTCGATCTCGATCTCGAGCTCGAAGCCGTCAAGCGCCTCCAGCGCGGCATCGAGCTTGCCTACGCGAAGAGCGATCACGGCACACGCGAGCTACTCGAGCACATCCTCAAGGAAGAGGAAGACTCGGTCGATTGGCTCGAAACCCAAGCCAGCATCGTGAAAGACATCGGCCGCGAGCATTATCTCGCGCAACATCTGCACGGCTCTTCTTCGTAGTCGCGCGATTGGCGTAGCTTCACCAGCGCTATTTCGCTCGCTCTAGCCGAGAGCGGGTCGCACGGCTACTCTCGCTTCGGGCATGTCTTCGCTGCGCTCGGTCGTCAAGCATCGGGAGCTCGCGCGCGAGGCCGCGAAAACGCGCGGTCAAGCGACGCGCTCGGCTCGCTTTGGCGCGGCGATCGCGAGCCCCCTCGGCGTGCTCACGATTTTGCCGCTCTTGGTCGCGGCGGTCGGCTTGATTTTGACTTTGGTTGGCCAGCGCGCGCTCACGAACAGCAACTTGACGATGGCGCGCGATCGCATCGACGAAGAGACGACGCTTGTCGCGCGCAGCATCGGCATGGCGCTGGAGCAATCGGATCCGATTTTGGATCGCCTCGGCGCGATCGCACGCGCGCACGATTCGACGAAGCCGTACACAGCCGTCGCGCAATCACTGCGTGACTTGATGCAAGGCCGCCCTGG
>DASYCL010000905.1:0-12151 GCA_036500245.1 Polyangiaceae bacterium
TCGCTTCGCCGCCGACGAAGAGGCCGGTGACGTTGCTCATCAAGTCGTAGTCCACCCACAAGCCGCCCATCGTGTAGTGGATCGCAGGGTACATGCGCATCGGCACTTCGTACGGATTTTCGCCGGTGATGCGCTCGTACATTTGGAACAAGTTGTCGTAACGCTCGGCGACTACGTCGCGACCGAGGCGCTTCACGGCATCCCCAAAATCCAAGTACACGCCGCGGCGCACACCGGCGACTTCAGGGCCGACGCCGCAGCCTTGGTCGCACATATCTTTCGCGCGACGCGACGCGATGTCGCGCGGCACCAAGTTGCCGAAGCTCGGATAGAGCCGTTCGAGGTAGTAATCGCGGTCGCCTTCCGGGATCGTCTTCGGATCTTTTTGCAGATCCGCGGTATTTTTCGGCACCCAAACGCGGCCGTCGTTGCGCAAGGATTCGCTCATCAAAGTGAGCTTCGATTGGTAATCCCCGCTTTGCGGGATGCACGTCGGGTGGATCTGCGTGTAGCAAGGGTTCGCGAAGAACGCGCCACGGCGATGCGAGCGCCAGGTGGCCGTCGCGTTGCAGCCCTTCGCGTTGGTCGAAAGGTAGAACACGTTGCCATAGCCGCCGCTGCAGAGCACGACGACGTCCGCGGTGTGCGCCGACACTTTGCCGGTCACCAGATCGCGCGCGACGATGCCGCGCGCCACGCCGTCAATCACGATCAGATCCAGCATCTCCGTGCGCGGGAACATTTTCACGCTGCGCGCTTCGATTTGCTTGGAGAGCGATTGGTAAGCGCCGAGCAAAAGCTGCTGCCCGGTTTGGCCGCGCGCGTAAAACGTGCGCGCGACTTGCGCGCCGCCGAAGCTGCGATTAGCGAGCAGGCCGCTGTATTCGCGCGCGAACGGCACGCCTTGCGCCACGCACTGATCGATGATGTTCACGCTCAACTCGGCCAAGCGATACACGTTCGATTCGCGCGAGCGGAAGTCTCCGCCCTTCACGGTGTCGTAAAATAGGCGATAAACGCTGTCGCCGTCGTTCTGGTAGTTCTTGGCGGCGTTGATGCCACCTTGCGCGGCGATACTGTGCGCGCGGCGCGGGCTGTCTTGATAACAGAAGCAAGACACGTTGTAGCCGAGCTCGCCGAGCGTGGCCGCAGCCGCGCCGCCGGCCAGGCCAGAGCCCACGACGATGACCTTGTATTTCCGGCGATTCGCCGGATTGACGAGCTTGCTCTTGAAGCGAGCCTCGCTCCAGCGCTTCTCGATCGGGCCTGTGGGTTCGCGTGATTCTAGCTGCATGGCTTTCGTTTCTCTCTTCGAGGCCTTGCGCCTACTTCACGAGCCCGAGGAACACGGTGAACGGCAAGAACACGTTGCCCGCTGTCACCAAGAAAGCGAACCCGCGCGCGAGGTTCTTGGTCAACTTGTTGTAGCGCGGGTGATTGAGCCCGACCGACTGCAGCATGCTGAACGCGCCGTGATACAAGTGGAAACCGAGGCAGATGTTCGCGAACACGTAGACCGCGACGACCCACGGAATCGAAAATGCGTTGAAGAAATTCGCGTAGACGTCGCCGGGCACGTGGTCATAGTCGCCGAGCGCGGTGCCCGGGAACGTGAAGTGCGCGAGGTGAAAGATGATGTACACGAGCAAGAGCGGGCCCGTGTATTTCATCATCGTCGCCGCGTAGCTCGTGGCGATGTTCTTCTTCACCTTGTAGCCGACGGGCCGCGCCGCGATGCTCTTGCCGTACAGCTCGAGCACGACCGACGAGTGCACGAGCAGCGCGACGAGCAAGAGCGCGCGCACGCCCCAGAGCAACACGGGTTTCGATTTCAGGCCTTCGGCGTAGGCGTTGTACACCTCGGGACCTTCGAGCACCTGCAAGTTGCCGAGCATGTGCACGATGACGAAGCCGAACAGAATGACGCCGCTCACCGCGAGCGCCGCCTTCTTGCCGACGGACGTGTCGTACAGCGTGAGAGCTTTTGTTGTAGCCATTTTCTGACGCGGGGACCGGCCCTGCGAGCCTCAGGATTTTGGGGGATTCTTTAGCACTTTTCGCAGCAATGTGTATCGCGATCGCGTGCGCTGCCGGCCGCTTGGCCGCGCCGCGTCACTGGCTCGCCGGCAGCGAATCCCCGACTGCGATCGTCTCTTGGGCGAGGAATGCAGTCGCGAGTCCGCCGAGTGTAAACGGCTGATCGTTGATGGCTGCGACCGTGAGCGTGAGTGGAGCTCGGCTGGGAAACGCAGCAAGCACCTCTGCGGGCACGCTGCCAGTGCTCGCGCTCAAATCGAAAATGCACGAAGCAGTGCTCGACTGCGCCGTCACGCCCAAGTTGATCGACAACACGCCCGGACCCTGACTCGTCCAAGACAGCGCCAAATCCTGCGTGCGATCGATGGTCGGGCAAGTGCCCGCGACGCACGCTGGATCGAGCAGTGTCGTCTCGGCGGGCGCCACGACCGAGACCGCTGCGAACGAGGGCAAATCCGGGCCGCCTTGGCCGGTCACGGTCACCATATCTCCCGGCGCGAAAAAACCACCCATGCCCTGACTGAGGTACTCCGAGGATCCATCCGCGGTCAGCGTCGCGCTCGAGCCGCTGCTGCTCGCAAACACGAGCGGCCCCGCATCGAGACCCGTGATCGGAGCAGCCGCGGTCGTCTGCGCGCAAGACACGACGGTGCACGCATCGATCGTGGTCAGCGAGCAACCCGAAGTACCAACGGGCGGCAACCAATTCGCGGAGATCTCGTAGCTTACCGCGGTCGAGCCGCTCAGCGATTCGGAGACGACAATCGTGCCCTCGCGCGAGTCGCTCGTGACTTCGTCGCTACTCGAACCGCAGCCAAAACACGAAACCGCGGCGCCGGCGAGCACGAAAGCGGCACTAATTCGCATTGGTCGAGCCGCGCCTTTCGAGCTGCATCGATGAGCTCTTTAGCACCTTTCGCGACGACCCGTAGGTCACTTGTCGGCAAACTCGGGCTGACTGCATCACCGCACTACGACTACCGCCCGACCGAGGTCGAACTGACCAGCGCGAGCTGTTCGACGTCGAACGTCACTTGCGCTTGACCCAACTGGAAGACCTGCTCGCTGAGCGACTCGATCGAGAGCGTGATCTGTGTCCACGACGGTGAACCTTCGCTGAGCGCGTCGGTCGGCAATGTGGCTGCGCGCAGAGTCGGGGCGAAGGCGCAGGCGATGGCCACCGTCTGCTCGCTGCCAGCGGCGTAGATCGAGGCCAGCACCTGACCCACGCCTCCGCCGGACCAAGCGATCGGGAGACCGTGCGCCGGCAAAATCGGCGGACACCCTTGGCTTTGGCCGGGCGAGCAAGCTGGAGCGGTCAGCGTGATCGCGTCGGGCGCAATCACGGAAACGTCCTGAAATGCCGGTAAGTCCGCGCCGCCATCGCTGTGTAGCGCGATGCGGTCGCGACCGACGAATAGTACCGTCGTGCCGCTCGTGATCGAATAGCCAGTCGCGCCGGGCCCGTGCCGATAGGGCACGGCTACCTGCTCCGCGCCATTCACGGCGACGTGCAGCGTGCCGTCGTCGAGGAACGATAGAGATTTTGCAGGTCCGCCTACCGATTGGCAGACCGTCACCGTGCAGCCATCGCTCGGCGTGGTCATGCAATCGGATCCATCGTGTTGAGCCAAGCTCTGTTGCGAGGACGCGCGCACCGAGAAATAGGGCGGCGCACCGACGCCATTGAGTCCCACGGGGATCTGCGAGACCACGATCGTGCTGCTGACGCTGTTACTGCCGCCGCTGCCAGCGCCAGCACTCGCGCCAGCGTCAACGTTGGTCTGCTCGGTCCACTTTCCGCCGCAGGCCAAAGCCATCAACGCGTAGATAGCGCCGATCCCCCCCGCCCAGCGCATCGCTTCTAGGCCGCGCCCTTCAACAATTGCCGCAGCACGAATTGCAGGATCCCGCCGTGCCTGTAGTAATCGAGCTCGACCAGCGTATCGATGCGCGCGAGCACCTCGAATTTGCGTTCCCAGCCGTCCGGCTTGCTCGCGCTGACGGTGAGCTTCACGCCCGGTGCGAGCCCGTTCGCGACGCCGCTGATCGCGAACGTCTCTTCGCCGGATAGGCCGAGGGTTTCACGGTTTTGCGCGTCGAGATATTGCAGCGGCAAGACGCCCATGCCGATCAGATTGCTGCGGTGAATGCGCTCGTAGGACTCCGCGATCACGGCACGGATGCCGAGCATGAGGGTGCCCTTCGCGGCCCAATCGCGCGATGAGCCGGAGCCGTATTCTTTGCCGGCCAAGATCACGAGCGGCGTGCCGTCGGCTTTGTACTTCATTGCTGCGTCGTAAATCGAGGTTTGCTCGTTGCTCGGCAGGTAACGCGTGACCGGACCTTCGACGCCGGGCACGAGTTGATTGCGTAGCCGCACGTTGGCGAACGTGCCGCGCATCATCACTTCGTGGTTGCCGCGCCGGGCGCCGTATTGATTGAAATCTTGGGGTTTGACACCGTGTTCGACGAGGTACGCCGCGGCCGCCGAATTTTTGGCGATATTTCCGGCCGGAGAGATGTGATCGGTCGTCACCGAATCCCCGAGCACGGCCAGGACGCGCGCGCCGGTGATGTCTTTGAGCGGCGCGGGCTCGAGCTTCATGTCTTCGAAGAAGGTCGGTTTGCGCACGTAAGTGCTGTTTTCCGACCACGCGAAGCGGCTGCCCTCGGGCACCGGGAGCGCGCGCCAAGCCGCGTCGCCCGTGAAGACTTCGGCGTATTCGTCGCGGTACATCTTCGAGGTGACGTGCTTTTGCACGACCGCGGAGATGTCTTTGGTCGACGGCCAAATGTCTTTCAAGAACACGTCCGCGCCGTCTTTGCCCTTGCCGAGCGGCTCGGTCGCGAAATCGATGTCGATGCGGCCGGCGAGCGCGTAGGCCACGACGAGCGGCGGGCTCGCGAGATAATTCGCGCGCACGTCCGGACTCACGCGGCCCTCGAAGTTGCGATTGCCGCTGAGCACGCTCACGGCCACCAAATCACCCTCGTGGATAGCGCTACTGATCGACTCGGGTAACGGCCCGCTGTTGCCGATGCACGTCGTGCAACCATAGCCGACGACGTTGAAATGCAATTTCTCGAGATCCGGCAACACGCCGGCCGCCTTGAGATACTGAGTCACGACTTTGGAACCCGGGGCGAGGCTCGTCTTCACCCACGGTTTCACATTGAGGCCCTTTTCGACCGCGTTTTTCGCGAGCAAACCGGCGCCCAGCATCACGTACGGGTTCGATGTATTCGTGCACGACGTGATCGCCGCGATCACGACCGAGCCGTGGCTCACGTCGAACTTGGCGCCGCCGTAGGAAGCGGCGACTTTGCGCGCCAAGTCTTCGGGCGTGGCCGGCGCGGGCGTACCTTTGCCTTTGCTCTTCGCGAGCGCCACCATCTCGCCGAGGTTCTTGGCGAAGCCCGCGCCCACGTCCTTGAGCGCGACTTTGTCGTGCGGGCGGCGCGGTCCGGCCATCGTCGGCACGATCGTGGCGAGGTCGAGCTCGAGCGTATCGGTGAACACGGGATCCGGCGTGCCCTTCTCGCGGAACAAGCCTTGCGCCTTCGCGTACGCTTCGATCAACGCTGCGCGCTCGTCGCTGCGACCCGAGAGGCGCACGTAGGTGAGCGTCTCGGCGTCGATCGGGAAGATCGCGCAGGTCGAGCCGAACTCGGGGCTCATGTTGCCGATCGTCGCGCGATCGGCGAGCGGCAAATGATCGAGCCCATCGCCGTAGAATTCGACGAATTTGCCGACCACGCCTTTGTCGCGCAGTTTCCGCGTGATCGTCAGCACCAGGTCGGTCGCGGTGGCCCCTTCGGGTAACGCGCCGAACAGACGGAATCCAATCACCTGAGGAATGAGCAGATTGATGGGCTGCCCGAGCATCGCGGCTTCAGCTTCGATGCCGCCCACGCCCCAACCGAGCACGCCGATGCCGTTGATCATCGTGGTGTGGCTGTCCGTGCCCACGAGTGAATCCGGATACGCCATGCCATCTTGGTCGAACACGACGCGCGCGAGGTATTCGAGGTTCACTTGGTGCACGATGCCGGTCGAGGGCGGCACCACCTGAAAGTTGTTGAATGCGTTTTGCGCCCAACGCAAGAGCACATAGCGCTCTTGGTTGCGCTCGAACTCGTTCTTCGTGTTTTTGATCAGCGAGTCCGCGGTGCCGAAGTAATCGACTTGCACCGAGTGATCGATCACGAGCTCCGACGGGAACAGCGGATTGATTTTTGATGGGTCGCCTCCCATCTTCGCCATGGCGTCGCGCATCGCGGCCAAGTCGACCACTGCCGGTACGCCCGTGAAATCTTGGAGCACGACGCGCGCCGGATGAAACGCGATCTCGGTGTCCGGCACTTTCTTCGGATCCCAGGCGGCGAGCGCTTCGACGTCCTTTTTGACGACCGCTTTGCCGTCTTCACAGCGGAGCAGGTTCTCGAGCAAGATGCGCAGCGAGTACGGCAGCTTCGAAACGTCTTTGCCGCTCGCGGCCGCGAACTTCGGCAGCGAAAAATAGGTGTATTTTTTGCCGTTTGCGTCGAGCTCGGAGCGGGTGCCAAAGGAATCCAGGGAGCGGTCGGTCATGGCTAAATCCTCGGGTTCGGGCGTACTCCAATGGCTCCGGTCACGCAATCGAGATCGCGGCCAATTGCCTCGCTCTGCCGCACAAAACAGCTCGAAATCCTGGACGACTTTTGCGGCCGAGTTCTGGCCGGTGCGTGAAAACGCGCCCCCGCGCTCAGAACGATGCGCCGAGCGCCATGCCGAATTGGCCGGGCCCAGGCAAGAGCGCCCAGCGTGGTCCGTCTGTTTGCGACTTCTTTGGCGCGTCGAAGCGATGCGGATCTTCACCCGTGACGAGGAACACGATGCCTGTCGCGACCACCGCCACTCCGACGCCGATGCCGACGAAGCCGACGAGCTGTTCGGTCTTGGCGCTATTCACGCGACTCTGTGCGTCGTCCACGCGAGCATTGCAAGCGTCAATGGCACCTGCAGCCGCGCCGTTGCAATCCCCGACATTGTTCGTGACGTCGAATTCGGCGGCAGCAAAGTCTTTTTGCGCGGAGCTCTTGCTCGCGCCGCCAGCGACTACGAGCGCCACGCTCGCGCCCGTCATCACCGTACCCAAACCGATGCCGCCCCAGCCGAGCACGCGATGCAAACGCACGTTCGAGTCGTGCGCCTGGCGTGTCTCCGGCGTCGGCATGAGATACGGGGAGAGCACGAATGGCTTGCCCGCTTCGAGATTCAGATCGGTTTCGTACGGCAAATAGCCGGCTACGCGCAGGCGCAAGTGATGCGCGCCCTTCGGCAAGCGCAGCGGCGCCGAGTACAAACCGAGCCGCTCGTCGTCCAGCGTGACTTCGAGGTTCGGTTCGCGCGAGTCGATCACGAGGTCCGCGCCGTTCGTCGCGAGCGAGCCGGGATCGACCGCCAGATCGAGCGTCACGTCGCCCGTCGCGCCCTCACCCAAATCGATTTCTTGTTTGAGGGTTTGGTACCCAGGACGAGACAGCTCGACCAAGTGATGCCCGCTCGGAATCGAGAGCGAGGTCGCGAGCGGCGTCGTGCCGGCCGCTTTGTCGTCGACTTTGACTTCCGCGCCGAGCGTGCGCGAATGCACCGTCAAGTTCGCAGGCACTTTGTTTTGGCCGAGCACGAGCTCGAAGCTCACGCTCGCGTCCGCGTTGCCCGCGACCACGATCTCTTTGTGCGCGTGCGCATAACCTTCGGCGACCGCGCCGATCACGTGGCTGCCTTCAGCGACGCGGAGCGGCGCAGAAAGCGGCGTCGTCGCGATTTCGACGCCGTCCACGTCGATGCGCGCGCCTTCGGGCACCGTCGTCACCGAGACGCGGCCGATGCGCGCTTGTTGATCGGTGAGCGTGCTCTGCGCATGCTCGTGCTGTTCCGGCGAAAGCGCCGCAGAGCCGACCACCGCGCTGAGCGCGTCCACCGCGTCCACCGGACGGCCCATCGCCGCGTAGACGAGTCCGATGTTGTAGAGCACGATCGGGTTCGGCATGATCGCGTAGGTTTGCTTGAACTCGGCGAGCGCGCCGGCATTGTCGCTTTCGTTGAAGAGTTGCAAGCCGCGATCGAAGCGACGCGCGGCTTCGGCTTTGTTCGCCGCGTCCGGACTCGGTGGCGCGTCTTTGTTCGGCGGCGCGCCGCTGCTCGGCGGAGCGTCCTTCGCGGGCGCTGCTTTGCCGGGCAGCGCAGCTTTGCTCGGCGTATTTTTCGGCGCGTCCGCTGCGCGCACGACTTGAGTAGAAGCGAAGCAGCACAGCGCGGTGAAGAGGGCTGCGCGAGATGTCCGTCGGCTCATTTGAAGGGATTGCTCTGGGCGAGACCTCGCTCGTCCGCGCGACCGCGCGGGGCGGCCCCGTGGGGCGGCGTGAAGCCTAACCCAGTTTGCCCAGCGCGCGGGGCAGCACTCGCGATCGGCACGCCGATCGCAAAGCGCGGATCGGCCAAGGCCGGCGCAACGCTCGGGCTCGGCGCTTTCACGCTCGCGCTCGGTGGCGTGTCACGCGCGTCGCCCGCGGACGCGATTTGCGGCGCGCCGGAAACATTGGCTTGCGCGCTGGCCGAAGGCGGAGTCGGCCCGGGCGGCGGGATCGGCACCGCGCTCGCGACTTCGAGCGGCGCCGAGCGCGCGTGCAGCCAAAGCCCCGTGCCCAGGGCGCCCGCGACGACCAACGCGGCGCCGCCGATCACGAACAAGATCGGGTTTTGTTTCTTGGGCAGAGCCGTGGTGGCCGCGCCCATCGAAACTCCGGCGCCGCTCGTGGCTAGCGGGCGCGGCGCGATCGAGCGCGCGGGCGCCATCGACATCGGCGCGACCGAACTGCCTGGAACACGCGTGCGAAAGCCGATGCCGCCGAACTGCTCCAATGCGGCGCGCAGCTCGCTCGCGGTTTGAATGCGCTTCGTGCGATCTGCCGTCATCGCCGCGTGCACGACTTCGGCCAAGCCGGCCGGCAAATCCGCGCGCACTTGGCTGAGCGGCTTGGCATCACCCGTGTGAATCAAAATCGCCAGGTGCGGCAGCGTTTCGGCTTCGAACGGCCGGATGCCTGCGAGACACTCGTACAAGATGACGCCGAGCGCGTAGACGTCCGCGCGCGCGTCCAAGCTGACTTCGCCGCGAATTTGTTCGGGCGGCATGTAGTACGGCGTGCCGAGCGCAGCGCCTTCTTGTGTCAGTTGGAAGCCACCAGTTTTGGCCGAGTCGAACTTGGAAATCCCAAAATCCAAGATCTTGATGAATGGACGACCATCCGGCGCTTCCGTGATGAACAAATTGTCCGGCTTCAAATCGCGATGCACGATCCCGGCATCGTGCGCGGCTTGCACGCCGCCGCAGGCTTGACCCACGAGATCGATCACGTCCGCCGCCGGCAGCGGCCCGCGAGCGATGCGCGACGAGAGCGGCTCACCGCGCAGCATCTCCATCACCAAGTACGGTTCGCCCGTGTCGAGCCTGCCGGCGTCGAACGTTTCGACGATGTGCGGATTGCCGACCCGGCCCGCCGCTGACGCTTCGCGCAAGAAGCGCTCCACCACGCTCGGCAGTTGCGCCATCGAATTGTGCAGCAATTTCAGCGCGCGGCGGTGCTTGGTGATCTCGTGCTCGATTTGATACACGGCCCCCATGCCGCCCTCGCCAAGCAGCGAAAGGACGCGGAATTTCCCAGCGAGTACCGTGCCTGGTGCGAGCGCGCTCTCGGACATTGTCTAACTTTCAAGCCCTTCGCCGATAGACCGTGACTGTAACATATACCGCTCGTCGAAAAACGATCTGCCCGTAAACCGTAAGCGTGAACGCCGAAACGCGTGGGACGAAATTCGGAATCTCTTGACGCCGGGAAGTGATGGCGGCTGGATTCCCGCACGATGGGGCACTTCATTCGGCCTTTGTTTTTGGTTTTGGCTGCGCTGCTCGTAGCTTCGGCTTGCTCGGACTCGAGTCCGACTGCGAAGGTGCTCGCGTCGGGTTGCTCGATCAACTCGGATTGCAATTCACCCTTGGTCTGCGCCTTTCAGCGTTGCCACAACGAGTGCATGACCTCGCGCGATTGCCCGGACGGGCAACGCTGCATGGCGAGCGATCGGCCGTTCCACGTTTGCCAATTGCCGCAAGAAGAAGAGTGCAGCTACAACAGTGATTGTCCCGATGGTCAGGTCTGCGGCCCCGATCGCGAGTGCCGCGATCAGTGCGCGAGCGATCGTGACTGTGTGAGCGGCCAAGTTTGCGTCGCGGGCAACTGCGCCGACCCGACCGAGCTCGACGGCGGCAAACTGCCCGTGGTCGAACCCGAAGGGGGCACGCCGGACGACGCGTCAACGAGCCAAGGTCAGCCCTGCGTTTACAACTCAGAGTGTCCGGATCCGCTGATCTGCCGTTCGGGTTTGTGCGCGTTCGAGTGCCTCGCGGCCAGCGACTGTCCGCGCGGCGACAACTGCTTGGAGCATCGCTGCTCGATCGCCGACGCGGGACCCGAGGCTGGTCCGCCCTGCGTTTACACTTCGGATTGCTCGGCGCCGCTGGTCTGCCGCTCCGGACAATGCGTGGACGAATGCCGCGCGGACGTCGATTGCACGGCGGGCGAATCCTGCATGGGCGGCAGTTGTTTGCTGACTCCGCCGGCGAATGCACCGGCGGAATACGGCCTGGTCTGCACGTACAGCGCGGACTGCAAGTGCACCACTCCCAACTGCACTTCGACGCTGGTGTGCCGCACGAATCACTGTGTGTTCCAGTGCCTCGATGACGGCGATTGCGCCGGCGGCTTCAGCTGCGTGAACAACTTGTGTCAAGGCGGCGGTGTGATCGGCGGCGGAGGCAGCGGGAGCACCGCGGGCGGCAGCACCGGAACCGGCGGCAGCGGAGTCGCCGGTAGCACGAACGGCGGCAGCGCAGGCACCGCGAACGGCGGTAGCGGCGGCACTGCTGGCAGCGCAGGCACCGGCGGCAGCGGCGGCACGGGAGTGATCGTCGGTGAATGCTCGCCCGGCGCGACGCAGTGCTCGGGCAACGCAATGCAGACTTGCACTGGAGACGGCAGCTGGGGCACGGCCGTACCGTGCACGGGCGAAACTCAGACCTGCACCGCGGGCACTTGCCAAGCGTGTCCGACAGGCACGCGAAACTGCGACGCCTCGGTCGCGAACGGCTGTGAAACGAATTTGAATTTGGTTGGGTCGTGCGGCACAACGTGCACGAACAAGTTGGTTTGTCCCGGGACGGAACCGACGTGTTTGGTTGGGGTTTGTGGGAAGCAGATTCAGCCGGTGGGATGCGCGGGGACGGTCACGCCGGGTGCCCTCACCACGATCGCCACTGCAACTGACGTCTCGAACTTCAATGCGGCGGGCACTACCTGCCTCGCGGGCGACCTGACGATCACCTCGGGAACACTGACTGACCTCACCGGCATGGAAAAGCTGCAGTGGGTTGGCGGCAAGGTGACCATCCAATCGAACGTCGTCCTGGCGAGTTTAAAGGGCCTGAGCGGCCTCACTACCGTTGGTCAGGGACTCACGATCTACAACAATACCAAGCTTGCCGACATCAGCGGGCTCAGCGCGCTGACGACGGTGGGCTCGGCGGGCGGTACTTCGTCGGGGTTCATGTATTTCGTGAGCAACCCACAGATGCTCAACGTGAACGGGCTGACGAACTTGGTGAAGATCTACGGCTATCTCCTCATTGATTCCAACGACGGATTGACGAACGTCGACGGTTTCCCCGCGCTCACCGAAGTCGATGGCTACGTGCAGGTCTCCAACAACCGCAGCCTGGTCGACCTCAAAGGCCTGGCTGCGCTCACATCGGTCGGTGGCCTAGTCAATATCACGACCAACGGCGCGCTCCAGAGCGTCAACGGCTTCGCCGCGCTCAAGGCGGTGACTGGAGATATTGATGTGCAGTCGAATGCCAGCCTGCTCTCGCTCGGTGGTTTTGGCACGTTGCAGACCGTAGGCGGGCAGATCCTCGCCTTCAACAATCCGAAGGAAGCAACGCTCGCCGGTTTCCCGCAGGTCACGGACATCGGCAATCTCGATATTCATACGAACGCCCTGCTCACCGGCATC
>DASYCL010000906.1:0-17749 GCA_036500245.1 Polyangiaceae bacterium
AAGGTCGTCGATCAGGCTCTTCATTGGGGTCCGCTCCACGAGCGTGCCCTCGATGCGTTCACCGTGGCGTGGGGCCTGCCGGCGATCCACGATCGGATCGTGGCGCACCCAACCGAAGCCGTGCTCGACGCGATACGAGCACGCCAAAACCTGCACGAAATCCAGGTAAAGCGGCGAGATCACCACGGCCACGCTGGAGCCGTCTGCGGCTTTGCCGAGCAGGCCTTGTGGCGCAAAGCGCGGCGTCGCCGCGGCATCTGCGGGACCGATTGCATCCGTAATCCGCGCCCGGCGTTCAGGGTCGGATTCGACCGCGAGGAGCGGCGCGTAGACCGCGATCCGCGGCACGCTCAGCCGACTCGTGTCTTGCTCGAGCGCGGAGAGCCAATGATCGCGCGCGCCGCCATCGAGTTCGCGATAAGCAATCGCGGCAGCGAGCGCCGCTTCGGCGTCGGTCGCTAGCGCGCCGAGCCACTCGCACCACGCATCCAACAAACGAGTGTCGGCACGCGCGCCGTCGAGCGGCAGCGGCGTGCGCTCCGCCGGAGACGGCATGCTAGCGATGAGAGACGGTGTGAACGGCTCCGGCATCCGAACGCGGAAGCTAAAGCATCACGCTTGAGCTCGCAACGCCAAGCGAACATGCCACACGCGATGGCTCGATCTAAGAAGCGTGCGGGGGCGCAAGCTCGGGGGCTTTAGCACCCAGGGCCGTCGAGCACGCCGTGCAACTCCGCGGCGAGGTCGCGCAAAACCACGTCGAGCTCCTGTGCGCGCGACGTGGGCGCGACCACGGTCAGGTCTCCGCCGCGCTCCGCAAACATGGCGCACAAACCTTCGCTCGCTTCGAAGATCCCCTTGACGAACACGACGTCTTGGTTTTTGACCGAGAGCCTCCGCACGACCAAGTCTTCGTCGATCAGCTCGTGAAGTTCCATGGCGGCGCGAACCATCGCATGCGCGGCCGGATACACGCCAGCGAAAGCACGACATGAGCGAACCATGCGCACGGGCGTGGCAATGGTATGCTGCGCAGGCGATGGGTTTTGGCCAGGATTTCTCGACGATTTTTGGAGTCTCAGCGACGAGCGAGCGCGATGACGAAGAGAGTTATCTCGACGACGCGATCGAGCTCGATCCGATCGATGATCCGGGAAACGACGATCAAGAATCCGAACAGCTCGACGTCGGTGAAGAGATCGAAGATTTGCTGAGCGAAACCGTGGGGGACAACGAGCCCGTCGAGCTCGATCTCGGGAGCCTCGTCGGTGCCGATGACGTGAAGGACAGCAGCGCCGAAGACGAAGCCGAGATCGCGGTCGATCCGGCGATCGGTTTGGATCTGCCCGAAGCATTGCTTCCCGACGACGGCACCGAGGGCGTCGAAGACGGCGGCTTCAAGCTCGACGAGAGCAAGTTCCCGACGCTCGAACAAGACGACGGCTCGGAGGGCATCGCCGCTGAGCGCGAAGTCTCGCTCGGCATCGCGAGCGACGAGGCGCCCGTGCCGCTCGCGGCGGTTGCTTGGCGCGCGTTCGAGCCGAAAGCTTCGCTCGAGGCTTGCTCGGCGCTGTCGGTGCGCGGGAAAACCGTGGTCGCCGCGAGCTCGGATTTACTTTGGTTTCGTGGCGACGAGAGCGCGCCCCTGCGCCTTGCCATCGACGGCAGCGCGCTCTCGGATCTCGCGCTACTCGGTCCGAGCGAGGACATCGCGCTTTCGCTCACCAAGTCCGGACAGCTGTTTCGTCGCGCTCGCTTCGCGTCGCAGGCCGAGCAGCTGAGCCGCTTCCGCGAGTACGTTCGCACCTCGTCGGGAACACTGGCTCCGCTCGGCTTCGGCGGAGCGAGCGCAGACGATGCTCGCGTATTGCTGCTCGGCCCGGACGGCATACTGCTCGACGTGCTCGATGGCGGGGATCGCTTCGAACGCCTCGAGATTTCGGGCAAAGCGCTCACTGTCGCGCGTGAGAGCCGTGCCGCGCTCGTCGCTCAGCTGCGCGAGCGCAAATTGATTTGGCTCGGGCGCGAACCCGAACCGGAGCGTGAGCTCTCGGGCCCGGCCTTGCTCGTCGCGCGAGCCGAACGCCCGCTGCTCGCAACGAGCGGGGAGTGCGTGGCAATGGCCGAATTCTCACGTGCGATCGTCGTCTCTTCCGATCGCGGACGGACGTTTCAGCGCGTGTCGGGCAGCGCGAGCACGACCGCGCTCGCGGGCGCCACGCTGGCGGGCGCGGCGCGATTTTTCGCGGCCGTCTATCGCGAGACCAGCGACCAAAGCGAAATCTTGCTCATCGATCCCGAGCTCGCCGCGGCGACCTGTATCGCACGCATCGATGGTACTCTCGATGCCACGGCCGGCGATCCCGTCGAACGCGGAGAATGGGCGAAAGTCGCTCGCCTGATCTGGCAACCCGCGAGCGAGCGGCTCTGGGCAGTCGGCGGTTTCGGCGTGCTCAGCTTCGCCGAGCCGCTCCGGACCTAGCCGGAAATCGCGCGGCGTTTTTGGCCAAAAATCGGGCACACTGTTAGAGTCGGACTCTCGTGGCCATCGTCGTCCAAAAGTACGGCGGCTCGTCCGTGGCGGACAGCGACAAGATCGCTCTCGTCGCTCGCCACGTCGCTCGGACCAAGAACGCGGGGCATCAGCTCGTGGTCGTCGTCAGCGCGATGGGCAAAGCCACGGAGAATTTACTCGCGCTCGCGCGCACGATCGCAAGCGACCCGCCGCGGCGCGAGCTCGACATGCTCGTCAGTACCGGCGAGCGCGTGACCATGGCCCTGATGTCGATGGCGCTGTCCACACTCGGCTGCGACGCGGTGAGCTTCACCGGCTCGCAATCGGGCATCATCACCAACGATCGCCATTTCGATGCGCAGATCATCGAAGTGCGCCCGCATCGCATCGAAGACGAGCTCGCGCGAGGTCGCGTCGTGATCGTCGCAGGTTATCAGGGCATGAGCTACCGTCGCGAAATCACCACGCTGGGGCGCGGCGGCTCGGATACGACCGCGGTTGCGCTCGCGGCCGCGCTCGGAGCCGAGCGCTGCGAGATTTACAGCGACGTCGACGGGATTTACAGCGCCGATCCGCGCAACGTCGCTGACGCGCATCATCTACCCGTGATCGACTACGAGACGATGCAGGAAATCGCCGAGTCGGGCGCGAAGGTGCTGAGCGCCCGCGCGGTCGAGTGGGCGCGACGTCATCGCGTCGTGATTCACGCACGAAAAACTGCGGATTACGCTCGACCCGGCAGCGACAAAGAGACGCGCATCGAAGCCGAGGCCCGGGCGCTCGCGGCCGTGATCGTGGTCGACGAAAAGCTCGCTTGGGTTCGCGCGCCGAGTGCACTTTCCGGCGAATTGCTAGCCATCGTCGCAAAAAACGAGATCCCGATCCGAGATGCTTGGTTCGAGCGCGAGACGTGCCTGCTGTTGTCGCTCACGAGCGTTCCCGAGTTCGAGCGCACGCGCCAAGCGTTGCTCGACGCGGGCGCGGAGCAAGTGCGCACGGACGTGGCTTGTGTCAGCGCGGTTGCGGTTGGAGTAGGCAGGGACGCGGCGCGTCTGGCGCAGATATTCGAGGCCTTGCCGAGCTCGACGCTTTCACGCGCCGTATCGCCGTTGCGGGTGAGCAGCGTGCTCCCGAAGAGCGACGCGGGCGCGCTCGAACGCGCCTGGCACGCGCTCCTCGCCTAACGCAGCGCTAACCTTCGCGGCGGCGCTTTCGCTCTAGCTCGACGACTTCGCCGGCGACTGCGCGATAACGTTCCAGCACTTTTTCGTCGCGTGGCGCCACGCGCACTGCGACGGCTAAATGGCGTTCGGCCGCGAGCACGTCGCGCTCCGCCGTGCACTCGAATTCAGCCGCTTCGAGCAAGTAGCCGGCGGCATTCGTCGGCGCTTCGCCGGCAAGTTCGATCGCTTCGCGCATACGCCCGTATGCCAAGGATGCGCCGGCAATGTCGCCCAAGTCCGAGCGCCAGCGCGCCTCGAGCCGGCGTGCCTCTGCCTGGCGCGACGAGGCCGACGACACTTGCCGCACGCGCGCGATCGCCTGGGGCAAATCTTTCAAATCCGAAGCGAGGACCAACGCGAGATCGATCAGCGCGTCCGCATCGGGTTGGCCACTGCGTTCGGACAGCGCGACGGCGCGCGCCAAAAGTGTGGCCGCGCGTTCGCGCAGGCCGGCCTCGAGCAGCGAACGAGCAAGACCCGCGGTGGCGCGCGCGTCGTCGGGCGCGTAGCGCAGGGCGCGTTCGAAGCAACGCCGCGCATCGCGCACGAACCCGGCCCCGAGAAACGCGCGCGCCGAGCGCAGATTCTGTTCGTGCTTGCCGCGCGCGCCGCGCGTCATCGCTTCCAGATGTTCGGCGTCGCCGAGCGCGGCTTCGTGATCGCCGCGTTCGAGCCGCGCGACGAAACGACGTAGTCGCGGCAATTCGAGGCCCGGAGCGAGCGCGACCGCGCGATCGAGCGCAGCGCGTCGTTCGATCGGCGAAGGATCGCGCTCGGCCAAACGGCACCAGAGCAGCGCGGCCAGCGCCGCGAACGGCTCGCGCTCGGCTGCTTGCGACAGCGCTTGGCGTGCCCCGTCGAAATCGGAGAGCCGCCAGAGCAGCTCCGCGCCGATCAAGCCCGCGCTGGTCGCCGGCATGCTCTCGACGACCATCCCGAGCGCGGCTTCGGCGCGCTCCGGCACTTCGAGATCGATCGCCGCAATCAGCTGGATCAGCTGCGGATGCCGCGGAGCTTGCTCGAGGGCCGCTAAATAAGCCGCGCGCGCTTCTTCGACCGCGCCGCGCGCGAGCGCGTCGTCGCCGGCGAGTGAAATTGCGGCGAGCTCGAGCGCGCGGGCACCTGCCGCGGGCAATGCGAGCGTCGAAAATGTCGCGTCGAGCTCGACGCGTGCGGCGTCATGATCGAGTTGCAGCGGGCCGAAGCGCACGCGATCGGCGGACGGCGCGCGCGCGCCGACCGCGGGGAGGAGCGCGCGGCCGAGCTTCGCGCCGGCGTCGGCAATCGTGAACACGCGGCCGTGGCGCGTGCCGACGCCCGCAAACGCGACGTCCAGCGTGCGAAGCGCGAAGCCGAGCGCCGGACCAGGCAAACCAACCCCACGAGCAACGTCGACTACGAAGCGGGCATGGCGCTCGTCGGGCACCCACGACAATTCGAAAGCCAGCGCTTGCCCGGCGGCGACGAAACCGAAGCCGAGTCCCTGCTCGCATGGGAACACGATGACCGGCCGCACTAGCGGCGCGAGCACGTTCTTGACGCCGCGTTCGACGAAGCGCGCCAGTCGCGAAAAATCGAGTGAAAGGCCGGCATGCTCGAGTTCGCCGCGGCGATGGCGAAAACGCGGTACACCTCCGCTCAGGTCGAGCGGGAACTTCAGGTTCGGCAGCGCGAGCGCGAGTCGCGTCACGTCGAGCGGCCCGAGTTCGATCGCTTCGTAGAGCTCGATCCCGAGCACGCCGCGCGTCACCGTCAGCCGCAACGGGACACGCTGATCCTCGCCGAGCGCGGGCAAATCGCCGAGCCCGAGCTCGGGCGCCTGCTGCGGCTCCAAAGGCGGAGCGCTGGAAGAATGCCCGGACGGACCCAAAGTCTTTCGATCGTACCAGCGGCGCGACGGGCGCGGACAATTTCGCGGCGAAAACGCCGCAAAAACACCGGCGAAACCCTGAACCCTAGTACAGCAAAATGCCCGCGCGGCGCGTCAGCGACGCACAGCGTCGAGCCGAACGCCCGCGCCGCGCTCCACTTATATCAGTCGACGTCCCCACCCTTGTCGCGCTTGTTCTTCATGCGCTTGAGTAGTTCGTCGAAGCCGTGCTTCTGAATCACGCGGCGAAACTGGTTGCGATAGTTGCGCACGAGGCTCGACCCTTCGGTCACGACGTCGTTGATCAACCATTTTCCGTCCACCTGGTGTACGACGTAGTCGACACTGACCGGCTCTTCGCGCACGTTTTTCGTGTTGCGCGCGATCGTTTTCACGATCTTTCCCGCATCCCCGTCGGCTTCGCCCTTGTAGTCGACACTGTAACCGAGCGTCTTCTTCAGGTTCTTGCGATAGGCATTGCGCACGAGATCCTTGAGCAAGGTCGTGAACTCGGCGCGCTCGGCCGGTGTGCGCTGGTCCCAAGAATCCTTCAGCGTGGCGCGCGCGAGGTATTCGTAGTCGAAAGCGCCGTCCATGGCTTTGTCGAGCGCTTTTTGGTCGTCCGCAGATTTGGCTTTGCTGAGCAGCGCGCTGAGCTCGGTGTGCTTGTCCTTGACGAAGTCCTCGGCTTCCGAAGCAAAAGCCGACAAAGACAGCGACATGGCAAACGCCAGCGCGGCAAACAGCGAAGTTATTTTGCGAAAGTTGGTCATGGCAAATCTCGAGGCTTCTTAGACCTGATGTGGTCTTCCCACAATCAATACGCAAGGGGGGTGCCAAAGCTTCACTGACGCGGAGCCACCCAGTAAACGCCCGAATTTACCGAAATAAATCAATCCAATTGGGCCGTCCATCCGCCTTGCGCTGTGCGCCGACTTCGCGCTGTGGCAGCCGCGGCACGGTCGATCCGTTCACGCTCGCGCCAGCGGAGCTCGTGACGCACGCGGTCGGCCCAAGTCGACGCGAAAGGTCGCGCCGCTGCCGTGGCTGCTCTCGACCAAAATCGCGAAACCGTGCTCGTCCGCGATGCGCTTGACGACCGCGAGCCCCATGCCGGTACCTTGCGAGCGCGTCGTGAAGAAGGCATCGAAGAGTCGCTCTTTGGCAGCGTCATCGATGCCGACGCCGTGATCCGAAACGCGGAGCCAGGTGTGACCGCCGAGCGCCTCGACCGCGACTTCGACCGCTTCCCCAGGTCCGCTCGCCTGCACCGCGTTTCGTACCAGGTTCCAAATCAATTGCCGAAGTTGAGCACCATCAGCGGTGACCTCGGCCGATTCGACACCCGCGTAGGCGACGTCCACGTCCGAAACTGCGCGCCCACTCTTGGCCGCGAGCGACACCACTTCACGAGCAATGCGCGCCACGTCGACCGCAGAAAGAATCGGTTTCTTCGACTTCGAGAGATCGACCATATCCGTGACCAGGTCGTTCAAGCGGCTGGTCTCGCGTTGGATGATGTCGCAGAGTTTTTGATCTTCGTCGGACAGCGCGTCGGCCCTGCGCAGGAGCTGAATCGAACCGGCGATTGACCCGAGCGGATTGCGAATTTCGTGCGCCAAGCCCGCGGCGAGTCGACCCAGCGCCGCCATGCGCTCGGCTTGATCGGCGCGCTCGGTCGCCGCCGCGAGCTCACCGCCAGTCCAACGCAAGCGGTCCGCGAGCGTACCCGCGAGCAAGGCCACCACGATCAGGACGAGCAGATTCACGAGCACGTAAAACGTGAGCTCGTCGGGCGCGAGTCGATAGAGCGAGGGCGACTGATCCGGCGGCGAAGGCACGACGCCGCGCTGCAGCGCGAAAACCAAGGCGCCATACGAAACCGCGCCGGAGACCGCGGCAAGCGCAGCGCCGCGCAAGCCCATCAAGCTTGCGCCAACCAAGCAAGACAAGCCGTAGAAAGAGGTGGCTCCGCTCGAAGCGCCGCCCGTGAGGTAGACGACTACGGTCCAGGTCAGTTGATCGAAAATCAGCTGGAGCTCGGCCAAACGCTCGGTGTGGCGGCCGCGCCGCAGGAGCGCCGCGTAGACGCCGGTCAAGCCAAACGAGAGCCCGAAAGCCTCGAGCGCGACGCGCAACGTGAACGAGCCGAGGCCGAACTTGCCTCGCAAGTAAAACGCGCCGACGAGCACGAACGAAATCGATAAAAGCACCAAGCGCGCGCCGGTCAACGCAGCCAAGCGGCGCGCGAGCGGCGCGGAGCCGAGCATTTCCGGAATGCCGAGCTTGACGCGCATGGTGTCGAAGAACTCGTTTCGAAGCGGGACTAGGCCGGCTCAGTCCGCGTGAATGTTTCCGGCGAGCGAAAAGATTGGCAGATACATCGCGATCAGCACCACGCCGACCATGCCGCCGACACCGACCATCATGATCGGTTCGAGCGCGCTGGTCAGCGCGGCGACCGCGACGTCGGTTTCTTCTTCGTAAAAGTCGGCAATCTTGTTGAGCATCTGATCGAGCGCGCCGGTTTGTTCGCCGACTGCGATCATCTGCACGACCATGTCCGGGAACACGCCGGCCTCGGTCAGCGGTTCAGCCATGTTTTTGCCTTCGCTGATGCTTTGACGCACGTGCATCACGCCGGCTTGAATCAGCACGTTGCCCGCGGTGACGGCGCAGATCTCCAAAGCGTCGAGGATCGGCACACCGGATTGCAGCAAGGTGCCGAGCGTGCGCGTGAAACGCGCGACCGCGATCTTGCGCAGCGTCGGGCCGATGATCGGGATGTTGAGCTGCGTTTTGTGAATCGCGGCTTTCCCCTTCGGCGTGCGGTACACGTAGCCAAAACCCACCACGAGCAGCACGACGGTGACGACGATGAACGGAAAATAGCTGACGAAGTTGTGCGAGATGCCGACCATCACTTGCGTCAGCCAAGGCAAGCTGGCTTTGCCGCCGCCGAAATCCTTGAACATGCCTTCGAACGCTGGGATCACGAAGGTCAGCAGCGCGGTCATGACGCCTATGGCGATCACCACGACGATCGACGGATAAACCAGCGCGCCGCGCACCTGCCGAATCAACTTCTGGCGCTTTTCGAGGTAAATCGAGAGGCGGCCCATGATGCTGTCGAGGATGCCGCCGACTTCGCCGGCGTGAACCAGGTTCGTGAACAGCTCGTCGAACACCTTCGGATGACGGCGCAGCGCTTCGCTGAACGTCGCGCCTTGCTCGACTGCCCCGCGCACGTCCTTGAGCACCACGGCGAAGTGCGGGTTGGCTTGTTGCGAGCCCAAAATCTCGAGGCACTGCACGAGCGGCAAGCCAGCGTCGATCATCGTCGCGAAGAGGCGCGTGAAGGTAACGAGATCCTTCGTCTTGACGCTGCCGCCGAATTTGATCTCGCTGAAGCGGCTCTTTTTCTTGACCTTGACCGGCGCGAGCTGTTGTTGCCGAAGGCGCGTGTTTACAGCCTCTTCATTCTCGGCCTCCATGACGCCATTGCGGACTTCGCCAGTCCGACCGCGGGCTTCCCAGGTAAACTCGGCCATCGCTTCTCGCCTTCCAATCCTTCTACGGCACCTTCACAATAGCGGTGCAGCTCCCAGACGGTCAAAAAGCTTCGATTTTTGTCGCTGAGCGCGCTGCGGGCAAGCCCATGCGAAGTTCCGGCCTCGATGAAATTGCACGGGAATTGGTGGTCGCTCCAAACGTGGCGCCGGCCGCGGTCGTCGCGATCGCGTTTCGCGCGAAGTCTGACTGGCGGCTCGAAACCGGCGCCGCAACTCGACCGGGCGGATTCGCGGCAAACGAGCGCTCCTTCTTTGATTTGGCCTCGGTCACCAAACCCATCGTTGCGGCCACGGTCGCGCGACTCGCACGCGCCGGCCGACTGTCGCTCGCGACTCCGCTTGGCGAACTGCTTAGCGAAGCGCGAGGCACCCACACCGGCGCACAATCGCTGGAGCTCTTGCTCGCGCATCGCGCTGGACTCGAAGCGCATCGCCCGCTGTTCGCTCCGCTGCTCGAACAGCGCCCGTTCGAACGACGCGCCGCGCTCAGCGAGCTACTTCAGGCGCGTCGAGCCGAATGCCGCGAGCTCGCGCCGCGCGGTTACCTGCCGGTGTACAGCGATCTCGGCTACGCGCTCGTCGGCCTGGCGCTCGAAGCGCGAGAAAAATTGCCGCTCGACGAAATCGTGCGCCGTGAAGTGTGCGAACCGCTCGGCTTAACGCTGGGCTCCGCGCGACAGCTGCGCTCACAGGTACCGAACTTCAGCGAGCGCTGCGCGCCGACCGAAACTGTGCCCTTCCGCGGTGGAGTCGTGCACGCGATCGTGCATGACGAGAACGCGTGGGCGCTTTCCGGCCACGCATTGTCTGGGCATGCTGGATTGTTCGGAGATGCGGAGAGCGTCGCGCGCTTCGGCGCCGCGCTGCTCGATGCCGTAAACGGCCGCTCGCAGGCATGGCTTCGCGCAAGCGATCTCGCCGAGCTCGTGCGCGAGCGAGACGGCGGCAGTTTACGCGCGGGCTTCGACGGCAAGTCCGAGCACGGGTCATCCGCCGGATCGCTCGCGAGTCGGCGCAGCTTCGGTCACTTGGGTTTCACCGGTACGAGCTTATGGTGCGACCCCGAAGCGGACCGAGCGCTGGTTTTGCTGTCCAATCGTGTGTGCCCCAGCCGAGACAACATCCTCATTCGCGCCGCCCGGCCGGCGGTTCATGACGCGCTCTGTCGCGCCGCTGGAGCGAGCTCCAGCACGTGCTGATGCTCAAACCCGCTCGGGGTCGGGGCCCCAAACCCTGCGGCTGGGGCCCGCGAAGCCCCGCAAAAGCGGTGGGAGGTGTGCTCCTGACGACCGAAACGGACGGCGAGTCCGATTTTCGCGCACGAAAGCGGCGTGCCCCGGGCGAAGGGGCTTTAAACCCGCAAAGAACCATGACAAATTTGCCGGACCCTTCCGCGCATCACGCCGTTTCGAGCACGAACGATGCGCAGCGGGCTTCTGGGCACACCGATGTGGAAGCTGACGATCGAGGACGATCAAGCGAGCAAGACGGTCGTCCACCTCGTCCGTGACGATTATTCGATCGGCCGCGCGGAAGAGAACACCGTGCGCTTGACCGAGCGCAACATCTCGCGCCGGCACGCGCGACTGACCAAGCCGGGCGAGCACTGGGTGCTCTTCGATCTCAGCAGCTACAACGGTTGCTACGTCAATGGGCAGCGCGTCAGCGGGCAGCAAGAGATCGTGCACGGAGACTTGGTGCAGCTCGGCGACTACCGCTTGCAAGTGATCGACGACAGCATCGCGGAACCGGCACCGTTCGACAAAGCGGTGACCATGCCGGCTGCGCCGCGCAGCCAAGCTTTGATGCATCAACCCGATCGTCTGGTGATGGTGGTTGGCCCGAGCGTCGGCGCGGAATTCCCGTTGACGCAAGATCGGCCGCTCGTCATCGGCCGCGGCGAAGAGTGCGAAGTTCCGATCAATCACCCGTCCGTAAGCCGCGTACACGCCGAGATCCAGCCGCTCGGGGACGGACGCTACGAAATCGTGGATCGCGAAAGCGCGAACGGCGTGCGAGTGAACGGAGTCGAATTGCCGCGCACGCTGCTCGACGCGCGCGATGTCGTCGAACTCGGTGATGTGATCTTGAAATTCATTCCGGCCGGCGACATCTACGTGCCGGGCGCGGAGGAGAGCCAGCAGCTCAGCGCGCTCACCCTTGCGGGCACCGCAGTAGGCGCGGAGTCTCCCTTCGGCGGCAGCAAGTGGTCCACCGGCATGAAGCTCGGCGTCGTGGGCGGCGCGCTCGCCGTCTTGCTCGCGCTCGGCGTCGCGCTCGCGACGCGCGGCGGTTCTTCGTCGCAACCGGAAATCGCCGCCGGCAGCGCTGAACCAGTGGATGCCGCGATGCGCACGCTAGCGGACGCCAAAGCCCTGCTCGACAAGGGCGACACCGACGGTGCCGCGGCCAAGGCCGCGCAGATCCCCGAAGACAGCAACGCGCGTAAGACGGCAGACTATCGCCAAATCGAAGGCGCGTGGGCGGATGCGCTGTTCGCGAAAGCAGGCGCCAGCAGCGACCCGACGCAAAAGCGCGCCTATTTGGATCAGATTTCGCGCGCCACCACGGTCGACTCGATTCGCCGGAAGCGCGCGGCCAACGAGCTCGCTTCGCTCAGCGCGGGCTCGGTGGATGTCAGTGATTTGCCGGCGGCGCCGCAGGAAGCGCCGAAGGTTGCGGCTCAGCCGGTGGTCCATGGCGCGAACGCGGCAGAACCCGCGGCCGCACCGGAACCGAAGCCCGCCGCCGCCAGCGCGACGAAGGTCGCGTCGCCCGCGACGCTCGTGCGCAAGAACCCATTCGATGACGGCGCGGACTCGACGCCCGTGCCGTCCAGCGCACAAGATCTGGCAACGAGTGGCGATCGCTCGAAGCTGATGCAAGCCAAAGCGCTGCTGCAACAAAAAGCACAAGCCGGCACTGCCAGCGATCGCGATTTGAAGATGTTGCGAGCGCTGTGTAAGCAGCTCGGGGATGCCTCCTGTAGCAACTGACCCGGAGCAGAGCTCGCGATCGCGGCTCTCGAACACTCCGTTCACTTCGCGCGCCGTGCTCGCCACGCTGACGGTGCTGGCGCTCGGGACTCTCACCGAGCATTGGCATGCGCTCGGCTGGCTCCGCATTTTTCATCCCTTGGCCGCGACGGAAACCGGACAGCGAGCTTCCGCCGAACCCGCGGCCTCGGTGGGCGAAGCGAGAATCAGCACGGAAACGCGCACGCGCAGCGAGCTTGCGCAGCCGGATTCAGCGGCGATGCGCGCGGAGCAAGCCGAGCTCGATCGCACGCGCCAAGCCGGGGACGTGCCGCTGCCGAAGATCGACGCCGCCGAGCCACCGCTGCCCTTCGCGGATGCGAGCGGGCACGCGCTCGACGGCTTTTTCCGCGCGTTGTCCGCGACCGCGCACCGACGCGCGCACGCGATCACGCGCATCGCGCATTTCGGCGATTCGATCGTGGTGAGCGATCTCGTCTCGGGGACGTTGCGTCGCAAGCTGCAAACCGAGTTCGGTGACGCGGGTCACGGCTTCATGCTGATCGCGAATGCGTGGCCTGCCTACTTTCACAACGACGTGACGCGCTACGCGACCGCGGGTTGGAGCGTGAGTCGCATCGTCGGGCCGTACGCGGAGGATGGACTTTACGGTCTTGGCGGCGTGTCGTTCAAAGCCGATAAAAATACGCTGGCGCGTTTCGGTACCGCCAAGAGCGGTGATTTCGGGCGTAACGTTTCTCAGTTCGTGCTCGATTATCTGGAGCAGCCGAGCGGCGGCACGCTACAAATCAGCGTCGACGGCGCGCCGAGAGCCCTGCTCGATACGCGCGGTCCCGCCAAAAAATCGGCTTACTTCTCGCTCGATGTGCCGGATGGACCCCACGAATTCGAGCTCTACACGAAGAGCGGCACATCGCGCGCGTTCGGTGTCGTGCTCGAGCGCGACGTGCCCGGCGTGGTGCTCGACGCGCTCGGTGTGCAAGGCGCGCGCATCCGCTTCCTCGACAAGCAAGACGATGCGCACTGGGCCGAGCAGCTCGGCTGGCGCAAGCCAGATCTCCTGATCTACGAGTTCGGCGCGAACGAAAGCGGCGATGGCTTTCTCTATCCGATGGCCGACTACCATCGCACGATGAAAGACGTGCTCGAGCAGGGCAAGCACGCGCTACCCGGTTCGAGCTGCTTGGTCATCGGGGCCATGGACCGCGCCGCGAAGGTCGGCGACGAAATCGTGAGCATGCGCGTGATTCCGGCGCTCGTCGAGGAGCAGCGCAAGGCCTCCGCCGAAGTCGGCTGCGCCTTCTTCGATACCTACGCCGCGATGGGCGGCGCGCACTCGATGCCGACCTGGGTCCGCCGCGGTCTCGGCCAAGCCGATCTGACGCACCCGACCGGCATCGGCTCCGAGGTGATCGGCAATTGGATCTTCCGCGCGCTGATGCAGAGCTACAACGCGTACGTCAAAGCGAACCCGTAGCCGGCCTAAACCTTGCGCATGTGGGCAACCACGAGGCGACCCCCCAAATCAAATTTGATTTTCAGTGGGCTTTTGCGCTGGTTTTCCCGTACGCAGCCAAGAGCTTGTCCGCGATTGCGGCCGCCACGGCTTCATAACCCTTAGGGGTTAGATGGAGGCGGTCGCCGCGCGCGAGAGGTGGCAGCTTGTTGGCCCAGTGCGTGTAGCTGCCCGGGCCGCCCATGATTTCGAGCTGGCTCACGAAGCCACAACCCTGCTCGCCGGCTACAGAGCGCTGCAAGGCGTCGATCTCGGTGACGCGCGGCTCGGAGCCGCCGGACACCGCGTTCGCGTCGGGCGGACCGACGATCAAGCAATCGCTGCTCGGCGCGGCCTTGCGCGCGCGCGCGAGCGTGTCTCGATACTCGGCGCGGTACTTTTCGACTTTCTCCGCGTCGAAGGCTTCGTTCGTGCCGAACGCGAAGGCGACCAGCGACGGCGCGCGCGTTTGCAGCGCGGCTTCGAATGAAGCTTCGTTCCACGCGAGCAGGGTCGCGATCCGCGCGCCGTCGATGCCGACCGCGTCGAGCACTAGCCCGGGCTCGCTGCCTTCGGCGATGAGACCGTAGAAGTGCGGCTCTCCGCCCAAGGTCGTGATTTGGAGTTTGTCGGCGAGCGCGCTCGTCAGCGTGAGCCGCGAAAAGCCCGCGCCGGAAATCGTGTCAGCGGCGGAAGCTTTGGTCACCACTTGCGAGACACCGGCTAAGTCCATGCGGAAAGTCGCATTGTCCGGCAACGAATACCAGAGTTGCCAGCTGAGCGCGCCGTGCGCCGTGCCCTTGCTCACTTCGAACGACGCGAACGCCGGCGCATCCCCAGGAAACGCGCGCATGCCGCCGAGGCCGAAAATGCCGTCATCGAATTGGGCGCGCCGCGACGGTTGCGGAGGCTCGATGCGCCACGGCCCATCGCAAGCCCAATGCATTTGCGTGTGCCGATACGGCTTCACGCCGATGCGCACGAAACCAGGACCGCCCGCGCCGAAGCGCGTCTGAAGTCGCGCGCGCAGTGCGCCCGTCAAATAGTCCGCAGCGGTGTGCGAATCACCGAACCAAACGACGCGCACGGGCGCTTTGCGCGCGCGCTGCTCGAGCGCCGAAAGATCGGCGAAGAAATGCGGCAGCGCGAGTTCGCTCGGATCGCGTGCTGGCGCGCCCGTGTTTTCCGCCGCGCCGGAACTCGCTAGATTCGCGGAGCTCGCCGGCGATGGAGTCGCGGCTCGCGCGCTCGCTGCGCCACGGGTTTTGCCCGGCGCGTTCTGCGCGTCGGCCTTCGGCGTCAATTGACCGCGCGCGCCACAAGTGAGCGCGATCATCGCCGCGGCTCCGGCGAGTGCCAAGCCGAGCGCACACTCGATCTCGCTACCTAGCGGCTGCTTCGGCGCGAGCAGAGATTTGACCGAAAATTTAGCCATTTTCGTGCGCCGGATCCAGCGGTTCGACTTCGTGCGCCGCGAAGCCTGTGCGAGCGCGCTCGAGCAGTGGCGTGATGTAGCTTGCGACGGGCGGACAGTGAACTTCGCTCCCATTCAAGAAAGCTTCGGCGTTGCTCGCGTCGAAACGCGGGCTCGGCGCGAGCAGATCGAGCACGCCGCGCGCGCCCTGCGACAGGAGTTTCAGCGCCGGACTCGAGACCAAGCCGCGCGTGAGCGCGCCCGCGTTGAAATTCGCGGACAGCCGCTTACCGGCGGCCGCGGCCGCGAGCGCGAAAAATTCACGTAGCGTCGGCGGCGCGGGATCGACGAGCTGAAATCGCTTGCCGTATGCGGCAGGATTCGTGCCGAGCAGCACGGCCGCGCGCACCACGAAATCGATCGGCACGATTTGCACGATCGAGTCGGGCCGCTGCGGGACGGGCACTACCAGCTCTTCGCGGCTGCGATCGATGAACACCAGCCACGGATAGGGAAAGCCGAGCCGATCGATCTCGCCAGTCTCGGAATCACCGACGATGGTCGTCGGTCGCAGGATGATTTGCGGCACATTCGGGTGCCGCGCGAACATCGCTTCCACCGTCGCGAGTGACTCTTCGACACGGTTCCTGAATGACTGACCTTCGCTGAGCTCGTCCTCGCGGATCACGCCGGAGCGAGAGCCTGCGACGTTCACGCTGGAGAGCAGAATCACGCCGCGCGGGCGCCGCAGCGCGGACGCGAACTCGAGCACTTCGCGCGCGTAAGCAATGTTGCGCTCGGCGGCCGCGCCGTTTTCGCCCGCTTCGAGCGCGGAGCCGAAGTGGTACACGCGCTCCACCTTTCGGCTGAGCGCGAGATACTCGGCGCCGCTGAGTCCGAAGTCGAGCGCCGCGAGATCTCCGTCGAGCTCGGTCACGCGCGCGCGAGCATCCGCGTCGAGCAGATCGAGCGCGCGGGCACCCGCTTGCGCGTCGCTTTGCGTGCGGAGCAACACGAGCTTCAGGTTCTGATCTGCGGCGAGCAGGTGCCGAACCAGGCGCGCGGCGCGAAAGCCAGGAAATCCCGTGATGAGTGCGGTTTCGCTGGCCATCGTCAAAAGCCCGTTAAGCGGCCGAGCGCGAGATCGAGCGCGCGCTTCGTGACTTCGAGCCGAAGGAAACCCGTATCCGCGTGTTTGCCGAGCGAGAGGAACAAGGGCACGGGCTTATTAGCAGCATCTGCCGAAGTTTCGCCAGCGCGCGCGTCCGCGTAAGCAAACAGCGACGCTTCTTGGCCCATGCGTTCGACGGCACTCGCGACCTCCGCGTCGGCGCCAAGCGCCGGCGCACTGCCGCGCGCGGCGTGCGCGAGGTGTTCGAGCAACGCGCCAGCGTCGGGCCCGCCGGCAGCCAGGCCGAGCTTGTCCTCGACGAACCAGGCGCACGAAATCGGGGGTAGCGACGCGGAATTGGGGTGATTGGGCAAAGGCGCAAAGCTTACCTTCGCGAGCTCGGCGCGAGTCGCCACGTCAGTGTGCAGGGCCTTGCTCGGACTGACTTTGGGTTGGCCGACGAACTCCGCCAACGGGGCGCGCATGGCGGGCAAGGCAAGCAAACTCAAAAATCCTGGGATCGCTCGCTCGAGGTGTTCGGCGTCAGCCACCTCCGCGGAGACGAACACACCCGGCGCCGCACCGCCGACATAGCCGTAACTCGCGTGCGTGCCGCGACCGAGCTCCCAATCCGCGAGCACGGAGCGAAGCGTTTGCGCGTCGCGCGCCGGCAAGCGTTCGCCGAGCAAACGCACCCAATCATCGCCGGCGGATTGGGCTGCTTCGTCGCGCTCGGCGGCGGAACGCGACGAACCGAACGCGAGCCGCGTTTCGAGCGGCAGCGCGAGCAAGGCTTTGGCGTCACCCGCGCCGAGCTTCGCGAACAGCGTTTGCGCGGCAGAGCCCGGAGCCGGTACGACTGAAAGCGATGCTTCGAGTCGATTCGGGAACGGCTCGACGTCGAGCTCGAGCGCCGTCGCGCTTTCGAGCACGGCAAGTACGGACTCGACTCCGCCGTCGAGCGCGAGGATCGCTTGCGCCGGATCCGCGAAGTCCGCCGGTCGCCCGCCGTGCGCTGCGCGAGCAGCACGGTCTTGCTCGGCCAAGCTCGTGCGATAGCCGGCCCACGCTGCGCGAAGCAATGGCACGAGCGCGTTCGCGAGCGGTTTCTGCGCGATCTTGAGTCCGAGGCCTGCTTTCGGCGCGGGCTTTTTCGGCAGCATGCGCGCGACGTACGGCCCGACTGCGCGCAGTGTCTCAGCGTTCGACGCGACCAAGAGGTAGTTGTCGAACACGCCGAGCGCGAAGTCCGAATTCTGTTTCGCGCCCGCGTCTGTCGCGCTTTGAAGCAGGGTGAGCCCGCGGCTCTCGCTGGGCAGCGCGCGGAACGGCGCGTGCGCTCCGGTCGAAAGCTTGGCCACGAGCTCAGGCCCGGACAGCGTGTGCACGGCGAGCACCCAGCCGAGTTCACCGTTCACGTCGCGCGCGATCGCGCCGACCGTCGCGGTCTCCGGATCGAATGAATCCGCGCACAATGGCGGCAGGCCGAGCAAACTTACGACGAGCATCGGAAAGCCTGCAGGCAATAACGCCGAGCGCGGGCTGCCGAGTTC
>DASYCL010000907.1:0-3443 GCA_036500245.1 Polyangiaceae bacterium
GCGAAGGCTGCCAGCCGAATGCCGGGAAATAAAATAAAGCCAGCTGGTTTGCGAGGCTGATCACGGTTTTCGAATGTGGGGCGGCCACGTTAGAACTGACCGACGCGCTTCGTGATACCCGAAGGGGTGAACAGGCGCCCGTCGCGTGGCTAGAAGCGCGAGCGGCCAAGCGCTGATTCGCGCGCAGGGCCCCAAAACACTATTCAGACAAATCAATCTGGTTATCGAGCAGGATCGCGCCCTTCGAGACGACCGTCTCACCCGGCGCGATGCCTTTGAACACGACCACGCGCCCGTCGCGCACGGCGCCGGCCACCACGTCGCGCTTCACGAAGCGGCCCTGCGCGTTTTTGACGTAGGCGTATTGCTTCGAGCCGTCCGAAATCAGCGCGCTCGCGGCGACCTCGACACTACCCGGCGGGGTGTTCGCTTGAAATTGCATCTTCGCGTAGGTGTTCGGCTTGAGCCGGCCATCCGAGTTGTCGAGCACGACGCGCACCGGCACCGTGTGCCGGTCTGGATCGACCACCGCGGAGACCATATCCACCTTGCCGTCGATGACCACGCCAGGCAGGGACGTGATCGTCACGCGCGCTGGCACACCCGGCAAGACACCGTCTGAGTCCGACTCGAACAAATCCGCGAGTACCCACACCGTGGACAAGTCCGCGATGAGCATCAGCGCGGCATCGGCCCCCGGCTGCAGCTCTTGCCCGGGCAGCACGTTTTTTTCGACCACGCGACCCGCGCGCGGCGCGTGCACCACGAACTCGTTCTCCGAGCGCGTGGTCACGTCGAGCGACGACAATTTCGACTGCGCGACGTTCAGCGAAAGCTCACTTTGCTTGAGCTGCTGCGCCGCGGCCACGGCTTCTTTTTCGGGCAGCGCGCGCGCGTCCACGATCGCCTTGGTGCGATCGAGCACGCCTTGCGCGGCTTCGACGTCCACCTTGGCTTTGCTCTGCTCGACGTTCAGCGCGGCCAAATCCGGGCTCGCCACCGCGAACAGCGGCATGCCCTTGGTCACCAATTGCCCGAGCTCCACGTTCACTTGAGTGACACGGCCTGCGAGCGGCACGCCGATGCGCGCGGCCTTCGACTCGTCGACTTTGACGAACGCCGGGATCGGATCGGTCCACGTGCTCGTGATCGCCTTCGCACTCTCGAGCTCGATCACTTGCCATTGCGGCGCGTCCGGCGTGAGCGCAATGCCGCCGCTGCTGACGGTCATGCCCGGTTGAGTCGGGATTGGGCTCGGTACCTTGCGCACGAAGCGCGACGAGGCCCAAACCGTGGCCGCGCTCACCAAGATGGCAACCGCGACGCCAATCCGCGTGGTCGGGCGGAAGCGGAACGTGCGTTCGCTCTGCGGCGGCAGATCCCCGCCGTGCGATGGCGGAAGGGATTTGTCTGCTGGAGCTTGTATCATCAGCTGTCCTCTCGCGGCTTTTGGCCGACTAAGTCTTGGTCGATGCCGAGCGCGCGGCGCAAATCGTTCTCGATATTGAAGAGCGCGAAGCGCGTATCTGCTTCTTCGAGCAACAATGCGGCGTGCTCGCGACGAGCGATCAACAAATCAGTCAGGCTTATCTGCCCGCGTTGATACGCGACCGTGGTCGAATCGACGACTTCTTTCGAGCGCGGCAACGCGGCGCGCTGAATGTTATCGAGCTTGTTCTGCAACACGCGGCGGCGGATCACCAGGGAGCGCGCGTCCGAAATCGCGTGACGCTCGTTCGACTGCAGCATCGCGGCAAGCTCTTCAGCGCGATGGTCGGCCTCGAGCGCCTGGTACTGGCCATGATCGAAGAACGGGAGCGGGATCGATGCCGACACGCCCACCGTATACGGCTGATTGCCGGCCGCTTCGTAATAGTCGCGGGTGTAGGTAACGCCGACCGTCGGATCGGGGATCGCGCTTCGGCGGTGCATCTTGGCTTCGGCGCTCGCGGCGAGCTGCTCCAAGCGTAATGCGCGCAAATCCGGGCGGCTCGCGATCGCCGCGTCCACGCTGTCATACGAGGTGGTGCCAGCGGATTTCTCGGCCATATCGAGCGTCGCTGCATCGCCTTGGCACGGCGCGAACAGCAGCGCCGCGCAGTCGGCCAGCGCGTCCTCCAACTCCGATTGATTGTCGGCCACGTCGCGTTTTACGCGGTCCACGTCGAGAAGTAGCCGCGCTTGATCGACGCCGCTCACATCTCCACGATCGAGGCGAATTTTGGTCAGATCCGCCATCGACTGCGCGGAAACCAGGCCATCCTCCAAGATGTGCTGACGTGCGCCGAGGTAAGAGACCTTGGTCATCGCCGCTCGCGCGTCGCTCATCAGGCCGAGCAAGGTGCTGCGAAACTCTTCGCTCGACGCGTTGCGGTGTAGCTTCGCGGCTTCCACGCGTGGACCGCGCTTTCCGAGCTCAATCGTCTGCGAGAGGCCGACCGAGTACGCGATCGTATCCGCGCGCGAATAGTTCGCGGGTAGCCCGCTGCGATTGAAGCGGCCGACGGTGATATTGTTTACGCCCAGATCGAGGGTCGGGTTTTGCCAAGTGCGGCTCTGACCGACCTGTGCGTCGGCTTGCTGCACGCGCGCGCTGGCCGCGCGAACCTCCGGATTCATGCGCTTCAGCCAGGCGACGAGCGCCGCTGGATCGGCGAGCAACGTAGCAATTGGCGCCGCGACCGGCGTCGCAGATGGCGACGCTGGCGCGCTGGCCGGTGCGGTCGGTGGCGGAGCCGCTTCTTCAGCCGAGGCCGCTGGCGCACGCGAAATGCAGATCGCGGCGCTGAAGATAGTAAAAACTACGCGGAGCACGAAGTTGGACGGCTGGAGTCGCATGAACGTGAGGCACTCTACCCCAGCGTGGAAGCACGCAACGTGCCAGTTTAATTCCGCTTGGCCAAACCTCGTGACTGCGCAAAAAACGGCGCGGCGGCGAAGGCGCAGCTCGCTGACCATCAACCAAAGAAAAACGCCCGCGGCGGCGCTATCGTGCGCGAGCTTTGAACCGCGCACGCTCGCTTGGGTTGCCTTGGCTCGCACTCGCGCTCGGCTTTCCGTGCGCTCTGCCTGCGGCCTGCACGAGTGACGACAAACCGAGCTCGCTCGTCACGAGCGGCGGCAGTGCCGACAGCGGCGCAAGTTCGAGCTCGAACGGCGGGCGCGGCGGCACGAGCGGCTCGAGCAACGGCGAAGCGGGCGACCGCGCTGTCGGCATGGCCGGCGAGGTCGCGCAGGCCGGCGGCGCGCCGATGCCGGTCGCGCAATTCCCGAGCGAGCTCGAAGCCGACGTGGGCTGCAACATGGTCGCGCCCGACGCGAGCTTATTGGTTCGCAACGTCGGCGATGAGCCGCTCGAGATCACGAGCGCGAGCGCGGACTCGGGTTACAGCGTGAAGACGACCTTGCCGCTCGAGATCGCGCCGAACGCGGGCAGCACGCTG
>DASYCL010000908.1:0-7228 GCA_036500245.1 Polyangiaceae bacterium
GTGGAGCATGCCGTTGCACGCCGCGTATTCGACGTCCCGCAGATCGACTTCGGTGTCCTTCAAATTCGCTTGCAAGAACGCGAACACTTCGCGCAGGCGCGCGGCGACGTCCCAGGGCCCTTGCACATTGTCGATGCGGAAGGAGGCCGATTCGGAGTCGACCTGCACCTTCACCGTGTTCGACTTTTCCTCGTGCAGAACGATGACCTGGGCGACTTCTTTTTGGATTTGGTTGACCGCGCTCAGGAACATCTGCCGCGGCTTGACCCGGCTCGGGTCGACGTACTTCGTGCGAATCGTGTTCAGCGTCTCGTTGACCGCCACGAGCTGCGTCAGATCGTACGGCGCTTTGGGCTGACCGGGACTCGTCACCGCGTGCGCCACTTCGAGCCCGCGCCACAGACCGCCGGTGCCGAACTGCAGCGCGAAATAAGAGGCGAGCCCAAAAACCGAGAGCACGACCAGCGCCCGCACGAGGCGCGGAACAATTCGCATCCGCCGAGTATAGCGATAATTCGGCCGAATTCGACGCGCCTGGCGCAGTCTCGGCTGTTCTCGCGCGCGGGCTTTTATTCCCCGAATCCGCGTGTTTCTTTGAAGCTCACTCGCCGGCCGCGACGCCACCACCGGCTTTGCCGCCGGAATTTCCCGTTGTCGCCGCCTGGGCCGGGGCCTTCGTCGGACCCGGATCGCGCACTTCGACCGACGGCGACTTTTCGTCCGCCTTGATCGAGTAGCGCACGAGCGCGCGCAGCGTGCGGTTGCGCTCGACGTTGCCGAGCATCAACTTCAAATCTTCGTACACCGACGGGTCGACTAGGAGCGCGCCGAGCGTGCCTTTGCCCGCGTGCATGTCGGCGACCATTTGTTTCAGATCCAAGCTGACCTGATTCAAATTGCCCATCACCTGCTGCGACGAATCATCCCCATAGATGACGCTGCGCGCGATGCCATTGCCTTCGCGGACGCCCTTGAGCGTCGTCGTGAGTTCGTCCGCGACGTTGCCGAATTTGGCGATCGTCTTGGCGCCGTCTTCGCCGTACACGACTTCGTGCGCGAAGCCCGGACCGGCCTGCACGCGGCCGAGGATTTGGTTCACACTCGACGCCGTGTGCTCGAGTTCGCCCGAAGTTTGCTCGAGATTCGCCATCAAGTGCGAGAGCCGCTGCGCTTCGCCCGGATCGTGGAGCAGCTTCGAGACGTAGCCGTCGCCGTGGTCGACCGAGCCCAAAATGCCGGCCAGCGAGGCCATCGACTGGTGAATGTCGCCTTGGAATTTGTCGTCCGAGAGCGAGTTCGTCGTGCGCTCCAAGTTGTTCACGACTTTTTCCACTTGCCCCGAAATGCTGCTCAGCCGCGACATCATCTGCGTGAGATCGTCGCCTTGCTTCGAGGGAATACCGGCACCTTGCGGCAGCGCGGGCTTGTCCGGCGAACCGACGGTGATGACGATCATCTTGTCGCCGAGCAAGCCTTTGCCCTCGATGCTCGCTTCGCTGTCCGTGCGAATGCGGCGCGCGTCGTCGAGCGAGACCGACATCTGCACGTGGATCGCTTTGTCCTTCGGGTCTTGGCCGTAGTCGACACCGGTGATCGAGCCCACGTCGACGCCGCCCATGCGCACGGGCGAGCCGCGGCGAAGCCCCTGCACATCCTCGAACTGAGTCTTGAACGGCACCTTCTTGTCGAACATCTGGCGTTCGTCGCCGATCAAGAAGATCACCGCGCCAATCGCGGTCAGACCCGCGAGCACGAACGCACCGACTTTTACGTCCCTCGAGGACACCATCGCGCACTTAGCTTACCCCGCGGGTGAGGTTTGTCGCCCGCGCTTTTTCGAAGTCATGGAATTTCAGCCCAGCGAGAAGCAACTTCGAGCTTTCGCCGCGCGACGCACGAGACTCGGCAAGCTCAGCTGTTGAGCAAAGTCTCGACGTCTTCTTTGACCGGCGCTTTGCCTTCGATGAAGTCGGTCACGCGCTCGTCTTTCGAAGCTTGGAATTCCTCGACCGTGCCCCAGGCGATGATGCGGCCGCCGCGCACCATCGCGATGTGGTCGCTGATTTCGAACGCGCTCTTCATGTCGTGCGTCACGACGATGCTCGTGATCTTGAGTTTTTGCTGCAAACCCATGATCAAGTGATTGACGCGCGCGGTGTTGATCGGGTCGAGGCCCGTGGTCGGTTCGTCGTAGAGCAACACTTCGGGCTGAACCGCGATCGCGCGCGCGAGCCCGACGCGCTTCCTCATGCCACCGGACAAATCCGCCGGCTCTAGTAGCTCGATGCCGGGCAAGTCGACCAAACTCAGCGCCCACTGCACACGGTCGTCGCGCTCTTTCTTGCTCATCTTGTCGCGAAAGTGCTCTTCGAGGCCGTACGCGACATTTTCACCGACGTTGAGCGAGTCGAACAGCGCGGCACCTTGAAACAGCATCGCGATGCGTCGTCGCACTTGCGAGAGCTGCTCTTCGTCCATCTTCGTCACGTCTTCGCCGTCGAAGACGATCGTGCCGGCATCGGCTTGAAGCAAGCCGATCAGCATCTTCAACATCACGCTTTTGCCGACGCCGGATCCGCCGCAAATCGTCAGCACTTCGCCGCGCAGCACCTTCAGGTTGAGCCCCGAATAAATTACCTTGGGCCCGAAGGCTTTCTTGATACCTCGAAACTCGATGATCGTGTCCGCGCCCGCGTCGGCCATGCCGGGCTTACTCTAGGATCTTTTCGAGCTTCAATTCGATCGCGTTCCCGCCGCGATAGCGATCGGGCCGAAGTTTGCCGGAAACCGCGACTCTGCCGGTGAGCCCCTGCGCCTGCTCGCCCATACCGATGCCGAACGCGCCGATGCGAACGCCGCCTTCGAGCTCGAGTTCGAGCTTCAGGTGTCCACCTTGAACCTGGCGCGCCGACAGCACGCTGGCCTCGAATGCGAGCGCGGGCGATTCATTGCCGGGCCCGCATGGCTCGAGCAAATACAAATCTTCGAGCACGCGCGCGGGCTGATCGCCGGGCGCGAGCCAAGTGAGCTCAGCCGCGTCGCTTTTCGATTTTTTTGGTGGGGGGTCCTGAGCCGCGCACGCAGCCTCGAAGCGAGCACGTAGTTCGTCCAATTGCGGCAGCATCAATTCGCAACCCGCCGCGGCTTGGTGCCCGCCGAAGCGCACCAGCACGTCTTTCGACGCCGCGAGCGCATCGAACAAGCGCGAGCCGGCGGGGCCGCGCACCGAAGCGCGACCGTGCCCGTTGCTGAACCCGACGGCGATCACCGGCTTCTCGAATTTGTCCGCGAGCCGGCCGGCGACGATGCCGACGATGCCGTGATTCCAACCCTCGCGCCCAACGACGATCGCCGGCCGATCGGCGTAGCCCTCGCGTTCGATTTCAGTGAGCGCCTGTTCGATCATTTGCTCTTGCAGCAAACGGCGCTCGCTCGAACATTGCTCGATCTCAGCCGCCAAGCCGCGCGCTTCGTCGAGCGTTTTGGCGAGCAGCAATTGGACGGCGATGTCCGGCGCGCCGAGCCGACCCGGCGCGTTCAAACGCGGCGCGATCCGAAACGCGATGTCTTCAGCCGTGATCGGCGCTTCCGAGCCGAGCTTGGCGAGCTCGAGCAATGCGCGGATGCCCGGACGGCGCGCTTCGCCGAGCGCACGCAAACCCGCGCGAACGAGCGCGCGATTGTCGCCGTCGAGCGGCGCGACATCGGCGATCGTGCCGATCGCGACTAGGTCGAGCCAGCGCCGTAAATCGAGCTCTTTGCCGAGCGCGCTACGCAACGCGGCTCCGATCGAGAGCGCGAGGCCGCACGAAGCCAGCCCTTTGTACGGAAAGCCGCACTCCGGCCGGTGCGGATTCAAGAATGCGAGCGCCGGCAAGGGTTCGTCCGGCACCAAGTGGTGATCGATCACCACCGTATCGACGCGCGCGCTTTTCACGCGTTCGAGCGAGACGTGATCGGACGAGCCGCAATCACAAGTGACGAGCAGCTCTGCGCCGCTCGCCAAAATCTTGTCGACCGCGGCCGAAGACACGCCGTAGCCGCCTTCGAAACGGCTGGCGATGAACGTCGTCACGTCGCCGCCGAGCGCCGCGATCACTTCGGTCATGATCGCGGCCGATGTCATGCCGTCGCAGTCGTAGTCGCCGAACACGGCGATGCGTTCGCCGTTGCGGATCGCGCGCGCCATGCGCTCGGCGGCCGCGCCGCGATCGGCCATCGCATCCGGCGGAGTGAGCTCGGAAAGGCGCGGATTCAAGAAGCGCCGCGTGGCCTCCAAATCGCGATGACCGCGTCGTTCGAGCAACCCCGCCAGCGTCGCACTGACCCCCAAACCAAAACTGAGCTCACGCACGCTCGGACTCGGCGCGACGCGCGGCCACTGATCTTTCGGAGCGAGGGCTTCTGCGCGTAGTGGGTCCAAGGCACGCATGTTCGGATGGAGCGAACGGCACTGTCAATCCATCGGAGCGTAGCAAGCGCGAGTTCCCGACAATGTCAGCCCTCGCGGTGTCCATGCGTTGCTGCCGAGGAAGAAGCTGTGGAAAGGCCGTCGGAAAAGCTGTGCACAATCAGCGCAAGCCCGACAAACGAAAAAACGCCCCCCGACCTGCGGGAGGCGTTTCGAGTCGCTATTCGGCGCGCGCTCAGTTCAAGCTACTCGCCTCGACCTCCGGCGGATCGAGCGGCCGCGCCACGAACAACCATTGCAGGCGCCCATTCGGTCCGACGAAGCGCACGTGCTCGTCCGGCAGCGCGCGCAAATGAAAGCGCGGCCCAGTTTCGGAATCCTCCGCGGTCACGAGCGACATTGCGTCCAGCACGTGTAGCCCACCGAGCACGTCTTCCGGCTCGGCTTCGAGGCGCTCCGCGAGATCCTCCAAATCCAAATCACGGTCGCCAGCAAAGGCCGCGAGCACACGTTGAGCGGCGATGCAGCGCTCTTGTTGCTCCGGCGAAATACTCGACCAAAGCTCTTCCGGGATGGTCAGCGGCAAGCCGGTCACCTCGGGCACCTGAGCGAACTGGGGCTTGAATGCACCAAACATGTCATTGAACTTAAGCACAGCCTTCAACGTGTCAACCAAGCTTGATGCAGGTTTTAGGCCAATTCCGTTTGTTTTTTTGATGGTCACGCGGCGCGACGCGAGCCGTCAAAGCCTTCGGCGGCGCGTTGCGTCTTCGAAAGAAGAGCCGTCAGAGCACGCACCGCGAAAAGCTAGAGCACGTACCGGACGAGACCCAAAGCGCGTATCCGGTCCGGACCTAGAAGCACGCACCCGGCAAAATCCAAAAGCGCGCATCCGGCCGGACCTAGAAGCACGCACCAGGGCAAAACCCAAAAGCGCGCGCGCCGCGAAACGCAAAAGCATGCGCGCATGGAAATTATACAAAGCTACAGGCTCGCGCGGCTGATCACGGATTTGGCGAGTAGCCACACGCCAACGCGAGTCTGACCGAACAGGCGCCCGCCGTATCACAAGTCGCGCGAGCGGCCAAACGTGTCAGCCGCCTGCACAGGAAGCGCAACAACCTGAAACCATGCTCGAAGGACTCGCGATAACCCCTCAGCCCGAAGCCACCGCGTTACGCCCGCTTACCGTCGGCTTTTTTTTTACCGCGCTGCCCACCCTCGAAAACAACCTGTGATCGAGCCACTCGGTGAGCGGCAGCGCGACGTAAATCGACGAGTAAGTGCCGAGCACGACGCCGATGATCAACGCAAGCGAGAAGTCTTTAAGCTCGCCCGTGCCCCAGATGAAGAACGCAAGTAAGCTGATCACGACGGTGCTGCTCGTGAGCAAAGTGCGGCCGAGCATTTCCGAGGTGCTGATGTTGATCAGCTGGAAGAAGCTCGTGCCTCTGAGCTTGCCCATATTTTCGCGCACTCGATCGTAAACGATGACGGTGTCGTTCACCGAGTAACCGACGACGGTCAGCGCCGCGGCGATCGTCGTCAGGTTGATCTCTTTGCCGAGCACGATCAGGATGCCGATGGTGCCGAGCGCGTCGTGCGTGAGCGCGACGATGCCGCCCGGAGCGAACCGCAAATCGAAGCGGAACGCGATGTAGACCATGATGAACACGATCGAGATCGCGATGCTCTTGATCGCGCTGTCGCGTAGCTGCGCGCCGGCACGCGGGCCAATCCACTCGGTGCGCAGCGCCGCGTCCGGCACCACGTCCGAGCCGAGCGCTTGCTTCAGGCCGGCCATGAGCTGGTCGCCTTTGCTCATCAGCTGAATTTCGACCTTGTTGTCGCGCGAGTTTTGCACCGTCGGGTTGTGCTGCCCCGGACGCAGCACGACGCCCTTCACGTTCGAGATCGCGTTCTTCACCCACGCCAGATCCGGCGTGTTGCGAAAGCGGACGCTGATCTTGTCGCCGCCCGGGCTGAACTTCACTTCCGTGGCCTGGCGCTCGGGCGGACACGTGGTGCTCCCTTCAGTGACGTTCACGCACAGCGAGTTCTCGACTTCGGCCTGTTTTGCGGCCGAGATCGTGGACACCTCTTCGAGGCGAATCAGGTAGCGGTTCGGGTTGCTGGGATCGTCGACCTTGATCACACCCGGCTCGGAGAAGCCCGCGTGCGTGACGGCGGCGCGCAGATCGCCGGGCGTGAGTGGCTTCTTGAAGCCGATCTCGACTTCGGTGCCGCCAGTGAAGTCGGTGCCGAGCCGAGCCTTACCGGCGATCAGCAAGAGCGCGGCGCCCACGGTCAAGAACAAGCTGAGCCCGATGAAATACCATCGGACCGCCATGAAGTCGTAGACCTTGCCGGATTTGAAGAGATGCATGGTTCAACCCAAATCGAGCTGGGCGCCGCGACCCAGGTTGCGGACCCAGAGGTCGACCATCAGCCGGCTGACGATAACGCCCGTGAAGATGTTGCAGATGACGCCCACCATCAGCGTCACCGCGAAGCCCTTGAGCGGTCCAGTGCCGTATTGCGCGAGCACCAAACCCGAGATCACGGTCGTCACGTGGCCGTCGATGATGGCGTTCAGAGCGCGCCGGTATCCGACGTCCACCGCCGCGCGCGAGCTCTTGCCGAGCGCGAGTTCCTCGCGAATGCGCTCGTTGATGATGATATTGTTGTCCACCGCCATACCGACGGTGAGCGCGAGGCCGGCGATGCCCGGCAGGGTCATCGACGCGCCGAACGACGACAGAATCGCGAGCTGCAAGAACAAGTTCATCACCACCGAGATGTCCGCGATGAAGCCGG
>DASYCL010000909.1:0-10057 GCA_036500245.1 Polyangiaceae bacterium
TCTCGTGCGCTGACTCGGCCGCTCACGCGTGCGCGCGCGCCGTCGATGGCCAACCCAAATTCACTGGCAGAAAGCGCGATCAATCGGGCTCACCCGCCGCGAAATGCGCGCAGGGCGAAGGCCGCGATCTCCGAGCCCATCCACGGCGCCATCAGCGCCAGGACGACTGCTACGACGATGAGCCGTGGCAAATGCGCGAGCGTCGCGTCTTGGATTTGGGTCGCGGCTTGCAGCACCGCGACCAGTAAACCGACCAATGCCGCAATCGCAACGACGGGCAGCGATACCGCGATCGCGAGCAGCAGTGCCTCTTGACCGAGCGCACTGAGCGCCGATCCGGAGGGCATCAGTTACCTCCGTCGCCCGTTGCCGTGCTCGCGTCCGGCGTGCTTGCGTCGGGTCCCGCGTCCACACCACCGGCGTCGATTCCACCCGAACCGCCGTTTCCGGCGGAGCCACCCGAGCCGCCCGTCCCGCCGGAACCACCTTGGTTCACGACTCCGGTCGCGCGCAGACAACGCGAGTCGTTGACGACGCTCGGAGTCGAATTGCAGCAGCGATTGGCTTGGTTGTTGGTCAGCGAAGACGCCGACACGCAGATCAAACCCGATTCACAGTCATCGTTGTTGGGGGTGCCGGGCTGGCTCGGATTCGATGGGTCGTCGCCGCAGCGTTCGCCTTCGCCCTCGTTCGCGCAGCCGGGGACCACGCTGAACAGGAGCAAAGCCGGCAAAAGGGTCGCCAAGGCCAATCGACGAACGGTAAGAACGCGCATGCTGCGGGGCTTCCTACCAGGGCTTTTGACGGCTGTCACGTGAGCCGCGGTGAAGCCCACGGTTACTCCCGACGACGGTCCTTCGCTTCGACCGCGGCCGCAAATAGGCGCAGGTAGGAGACCGCGCTCAGGATCGAAAAGATCAGCGAAATGTAGACGAGCGCGCGCCCCACGTAGACCAAATCCACGACTCCGAGATCGAGCGGCCCGAGAGTCAGGTGGTACGGATAGCCGAGAATCAGCGCCAGGATCCCGATCATTTGTAGCGCAGTCTTGCTCTTGCCGTCATCCCCGGCGGCGATCACGACGCCTTCGCTGCTCGCGATGCTACGTAGGCCGGTGACCGAGATTTCGCGCGCGAGCAGCAGCACCACGGCCCACTCCGGAATGCGACCCATCGGCACCATGTAGACGAGCACCGCCATCACGAGCAGCTTGTCCGCGAGCGGATCCAAGAATTTGCCGAGCACACTCACGACGTTCATGCGCCGCGCCAAGTAGCCGTCGAGCAAATCGGTGATTGCGGCGGCTGAGTACACGAGCGCAGCCCAGGTACAATCCTTGGGCGAGCCGCGGCCGAGCAAGATGATCACGAGCGGGATCACCGCGACGCGCGCCATCGTGAGCAGGTTTGGGACGTTGAACGCGTCTTGTCGCAATGAGTGACGGCGCCGCCTGCGCTCGCTGAGCGGCAAGCGACTCGGTCGTCCAGAAAGAGTTTCCGCGCGCGCCATCTTCAACCCAGATCGACTAGCACCGAACCTGTGCCGGAAAAGGAGACAAAGCCCGGTGTTTTGAGCGGCGATGCCTCGAGCTCGAGCGGGTGACCGAGCAGCCGCCCAATCCAGCCGATCACGTCGTCCGCGCGCACGGCGAGCTTTTGATTTTCGCCGACCTCGAGCACTCGGGGCGGCTTTCTGCTCTCGAGCAGCACGGTGCCGCGCCCGCTGACTTGCACCATCGGGATGGGTTCGCCACCGCCGCTCGGCAGACGCCCATTTTCGTGCCGCGCGCTGCCGGCAAAGGCGACGAGACAGGTCTCACGCACGTAGACGAAGGTGTCGCTCAGCTCGAGCGCCGAGAGCTCGCGATCGTGACTCGCGCCGATCAAGAGCTGGCCGGAGCCGCTGAGCAGCACCCAAGGCGAGCCGGGGCCGCCGAGCGGCTCCGGCAATTCGCGGCCGCGCATGCGCCGCATCAGCGCGGCGTTGGTAAAGGCCGGACCGCGCGCAAGCAGGCCGCGCACCGAGTCACTGCGCACGGCCCAGCTCTCGCTCACGTTGATCAACGCCGAACGGCGTGATTCGGCGACGACCGGCTCTTCCGCGCTCGCGGGTCGTCCACGCAGCGATTGCGGCGCTTCGTCTTCGGGGCCCGGCACGATCGAAGTGCGGCCGAGCTCGGCTTGTTCCGGAATCGCCGGTACGGCCGGGCCCAAACGACCGGGCAACGACGAACGACGCGCGCGCGGCAGCGGCGGAACGGCTTCTTCACCGGGTTCGACCGCGCGCCAACGGCCCGAGCGCGAGGGCGCGCCCGAAAGCTCGTCCGCACTGGCTCGTGAAAAACCGGGATCGTCGTTCTCGAGCTCTTGCACGGCGTCGGCTGCGGCGGCGCGGATCTCGGCGCGTTCCGGCGGATGGTCGCTCTCGCCAGCGCGAGCGGCCTGCTCGTCGAGGAGCTGCTGCATGCGGCGCACGAGGTGCGGCTGACCGGCGCGATCGAAAGCGGTGCGCGCCTTTTCGATGTCACCCGTGCGCTCGTAGACGAGACCCAAATAACCCCACGCGCGGACGTGATCCGGCACGCGCAGCGTCACTTCTTCGAGCGCCTCGCGCGCCGGCTGCGACTGGCCCGTCTTCAGAAAGCACAGCGCCAGGTTGATGCGCGGCGAGACTTCACCCGGACAGACGCGAATGATGTCTTCGTAGATCTCGATCGCGCGCGGATAGAGCCCAAGCCGGAAATACACGACGCCGAGCAGCCCTTGGCCCTCGATGTCTTGTGGCTGCACACGCAAAGCGAGCTCGAGCTCTTCCTTGGCTTCGCTGACGCAATTGTCTTGGAGCAGCTCGCTGCCGCGATAAAGGTGAAACAAAAAATCTTCACCGTCGAAGCTCGAGGACGGCGGAGCCTCGGAGTCGTGTTCGTTGCGGCGCGGCGTGTACGACGCGGTCGGCACGAAACTCGGGCGACGCGGCGGAGCGGTGGGCGCGAAGCTCGGTCTGCGCGAAGGCGAACCGCGCTCGAAGTCGTCACCGGATTCGGCCATCGCCCGTCACCTTAGCGCGGGCGGAGCGAGCCAAGGAAGCTCGAGAGCAAACGAATGCCGGCAGCTTGGCTCTTTTCGGGGTGAAACTGCGTCGCGAATACGTGGTCCCGCGCGACGGCCGCGGTAACCAAGTTAGGTCCATAAGAAACCGTCGCTTTGGTTACGTCCGGTTCGGCCGCGACCGCGTGATACGAGTGCACGAAATAGACGTATTCGCCGTTGCCTCCGGCTGCATCGAGCAAGCGATGTCCGCCGGCGCGAAGCTCGAGCGCGTTCCAGCCCATGTGCGGGATCTTGATGCCCGGCGCGCCGAGCATTTTTTTGACCGGCCCTTTGAACCAGCCGAGCCCAGCGACGCCCGGCGACTCTTCGCTCGACTCGAACAAGACCTGAAGCCCGAGGCAGATGCCGAGATACGGCGTGCCCGCACTGAGCTTCTCCTGCAAGACTTCGAACAAGGCGCCGCCGAGCGCACCGACATAACCGTGGAAGCTGCTTTGGCCGGGGACCACGATCGCGTCGGCGCGACGCACTCGTTCTGGGTCGGCCGAACGCACGAAGTGGACCGCGCGTTCGCGCCCCGCGAGCTCGAGCGCCTTCGAAACCGAGTGCAAATTGCCGAGGCCGACGTCGACGACCACCACGTCCGTCACACGAGCATTCCTTTCGTGGACGGTACGCCGGGCGCGCGTGGGTCGAACTCGGTCGCCATGCGTAGCGCCTTCGCGAACGCCTTGAACGAGATCTCGACGATGTGATGCAGGTTCTGCCCTTCATGCAGAAGCACGTGCAAATTGGCCTGCGCCGTGCGCGCGAAGGCTTCGAAGAAGACCTCGGCGAGCTCGACGTCCCAGCTACCGATTTTTGCTTTGGGTAGGGGCACGCGCCAGACGAAAAAGGGGCGCCCAGACAAGTCGATCGCCGCCGTGACCAAGGCTTCGTCCATGGGCAGCGTGGCCGAGCCGTAACGGCGGATGCTTTTGCGGTCGCCGAGCGCGTCGAGCACGGCTTTGCCGAGCACGATGCCGATGTCTTCGGTCGTGTGATGCCCGTCGATGTCAACGTCGCCTTCGGCGTGCACGCTCAGATCGATTGAGCCGTGCCGCGCGATTTGATCGAGCATGTGCGACAAGAAAGGGAGCGGCGTGTGAATCGAGGAGACTCCCGTGCCGTCGAGGTTCACTTCGACGCTGATTTTCGTCTCTTTGGTTTCACGTTCGACTTTGGCGATCCGCGCGCTCATTTCAGTTCCTCGACCTTCCAGGCTCCGTGCTCGCGCACGAGCTCGATCGTGCCGCCCGCGCCGTACGCCAACGTGGCGCGCTCGCCCACGACCTCGAAGCGCGCCGTCGGCAAGGCGGCTTTGAGCGCTTCGGTAAGTCGCAGCATGTCTGGCTTTTGTTCGCCTTCCCAAGCCGCGCGGAGCTGCGCTTCACCCAAACCCTCGCGCTGACTGTCCGGGACGAAGCGCAACAAGATGTCGTAGCGCTTGTTGTCGACCGCGCGCACGAACGCGCTCGCGGCGGCTTCCGGCGTGGCTTGGCTGTACAGATCGATCGCCGAGCCGTCCACGTGCCAGCCACCTGATTCGTAAACCAAGAGCAGCGGCTCGCCATCGGCGCCGGTCACCTTTGCCGTGACTCGGGGCGGGCCGGAACGCGGCCGATCGAGCGCCCGCGAGAGCTCTTGCGCAGCTTCAGGATTCTCCTGAATCATGCGTTTGAACTGTTCGAAAGGGATGGTCTTTTTTGCGTCATCACTGAGCAGGGCGTAGGCCTCGGCCAGGTGCCCGCGCTGAACGGCGCGCGAATAGACCGAAAGCACGTCTTCGGGGTTCCCGGTGCTCGGACCGGCGCAAGCCGAGAGCAGCGCGAGCGCCGAGAGCGCGACGCTCGAACGGAGCAGGGGTGCAAGGCGCGACATGCCACCCGCGGGGATACCACAGGCCTGCGACTCCCGCGACTTACCGCAACATCTGCGCGGGGCCCTGCCGAAAACCACTCGTTCGCGAGCGCGCACGGTGATGCTAGCTGGACGCGCTCGGTATCCGTATTACTGTGGAAACATGCGTGGCGCCCCTAAACCGAGTCGGCCGGAGACGCTTGCGATCCTGCCGCTTCGCAACTCGGTGCTGTTTCCGATGTCGGTCGTGCCGATCAACGTCGGCCGACCGCGCAGCGTGCGCTTAGTCGAGGAGCTGCTCGGTCAAGAGAGCGCGATGGTCGGCGTGATCACGCAAAAGAGCTCGGAAACCGTCGAACCCACGTTCGCCGATCTTTACGAGATCGGCACGCTCGCGCGCGTGGTGAAAGTGATTCGTCTCGGGCCTTCGAACTACAGCGTCGTGTTGAACGGGCTCGGCCGTTTCAAGCTACTTCACCCGCAGGGCCTCGAGCCTTATATGACGGCCGAGATCGAACGCATCGTCGAGCCGAGCATCGAAGAGCACGCACTCCTTGACATTCGAAGTCAGAAGTTGCGTGAGAACACGCGGGAAGTACTGGCGTTAATGCCGAACCTCCCCAAAGAAACCGGGAGCATCCTCGACAACGTGCGCGAGCCCGGCGCGCTCGCGGATTTGATCGCTTCGAATTTTCCGGAGGAGCAAGCCAGCATTCAGGTGCGCCAGCGCGTGCTCGAAGCGCTCGACGTGGTGCAGCGCGTCGAGCTGGTTTTGGGGATGGTCACGCGTCAGCTCGAAGTGCTCAAAGTCAAAGACGAGATCTCGACGTTGGTCCACACCGAGATGAGCCGTTCGCAGCGGGACTACGTGTTGCGCCAGCAAATGCGCAACATCCGCGAAGAGCTCGGCGAAGCCGCGGACGACGACGAAGTCGAGCAGCTGCGCGAACGCATCGCGCGCGCCGATCTACCGCTAGAAGCCGAAAAAGCCGCGCGCAAGCAACTCGGCCGCTTGAGCGGCATGCAGCCGCAATCGGCCGAATACCAGGTCACGCGCACTTACGTCGAATGGCTCGCGGATCTGCCGTGGGGCCGCACCACGCCGGATCGCGTGGACGTAAAAGAAGTGCGCCGCTGCTTGGACGAGGATCACTACGGCCTCGAACAGGTCAAAAAGCGCATCGTCGAATATTCGGCAATCCGCCAACTGCGTCGCGACAAGAAGGGGCCGATCCTGCTCTTCGTCGGCCCACCCGGCGTCGGCAAGACCTCGCTCGGCCGCTCGATCGCGCGTGCGATGGGCCGCCGCTACGGTCGCATCTCGCTCGGCGGCGTGCGCGATGAAGCCGAGATCCGCGGCCATCGCCGAACCTACGTCGGCGCGCTGCCGGGCCGGATCGTGCAGGCCTTGAAGAAGGTCGGCTGTAAGAACCCGGTTTTGATCTTGGACGAAGTCGACAAGATGGGCGTCGACATGCGCGGCGATCCCGCCTCCGCATTGCTCGAAGTGCTCGACCCGGCCCAAAACGACACCTTCGTCGATCACTACATCGATCTGGCCTTCGATCTGTCGGACGTGATGTTCATTGCCACCGCCAACTACCGCGGCAACATCCCCGAAGCGCTCAAAGATCGCATGGAGATTATCGAAGTGCCCGGCTACACGCGCACCGAGAAGCGCAGCATCGCCGAGCAATTCCTGGTACCAAAGCAAGTCAAAGAGCACGGGCTCTCGGTCGACCAGATCCAATTCGAGCGCGAGGGCATCGAAGCGATCATCGATCACTACACGCGGGAGGCCGGCGTGCGCGGGCTCGAGCGCGAAATCGCCGCGGTTTGCCGCGACGTCACCGTGCGCCTCGCTGAAGCGCGGCCGTTCGCGCAGATCAAAGTCACGCCCGCGCACGTGCGCGAAATCCTCGGTCCGGAGCGCAATTTGCCGGAAATTCCCGAGCGGAAGCTGGCGCCGGGCATCGCGGTCGGGCTCTCGGTCTCGAGCAGCGGCGGGGATTTGTTGATCATCGAAGCGACGCGCATGCCCGGCAAAGGCGAGATTCGCATCACCGGTAGCCTGCGGGACGTGATGAAGGAATCAGCCGCCACGGCTGTCTCGTACGTGCGCTCGAAAGCAGAGCGCCTCAAGCTCGATCCCGAGTGGCTCAGAAAAATCGATCTCCACTTACATATCCCGCGCGGCGGCTCGACGCGTGACGGCGCGAACGCCGGCGTGCCGATGTTCGCCGCGGTGACTTCGCTCTTGCTCGATGCGCCGGTCCGCTCGGACATCGCGATGGCCGGTGAGATCACGCTGCGCGGCAATATCTTGCCGATCAACGGCGTCAAGGATCAGGTGCTCGCCGCGCATCGCGCCGGCATCCGCGAAGTGGTGCTACCCGCGCGGAACGAGCGAGATTTGGACGAAGTGCCGGCCGAAGTGAAAAACGAGCTGCGCGTCCACTACGTCTCGCGCGTGGACGAAGTGCTGAGCTTGGTCTTGCGCGCGCCGGAACCGGCCGACGCCGATCGCGAAGTGCCGCAGTCCGGCGGCGCGCTGCACCCCTGACGCCGCACTGGGTTTCGTGTTCGCGCAATGCTCGACACCACGCTCGACACGCAGCACGACCCGCGCTCGCTGAACGCGCTGTGGCGGTCGCCGAGCGTGCGCGTCACGGCGATCGTCGTCGCGATCGCATTCGTGGGCTTCGGCTTCATCCCGCAATTCGGCGGCCCGGGCTACGAAGCCGCGCTCGCGTCCGGTTTGATCCTACCCAGCGCGACCGCGCTTTGCGTCGCGTTCGACCTCGCCGGCCGCCGCATTTCGCCGCTCGACGCCTTCGGACGCGGGCTCGCGGTCGGCTTCGCCTTGTCCGCGCTCGGGCTCTTCTTGGTGGTTTTACACGGTATGCGCGTCGGGTTCTGCGATGCGGCGTGGGGCGTCGAAATCTACTTGCTCGGCCCGTTTCCGGGCGCGCTTTTGGCCGGCGTGTGGGGCGGCGCGGTGGCGCTCGCTGCTCCGCGCGTGCAGGCCGGTTGGCGGCGTCGCACGCTTTGTATTTGGGGGGCGCTCTTCGCGCCACTCGGCGGCATCGTCGTGAGCTTAGGTCGGTTCTACACGAGCCCGATGGTGTTCGCGTTCGATCCGTTCTTCGGTTATTTCGCCGGCCCGCTCTACGACACCGTGATCGACCCATTTTGGCTGCTCGCGACGTACCGCGCGGGCACGCTACTCACGCTGCTCGGCTTGGGCGCGGTCGCCTCGCATTTCGACGAAAACCTCGCATTTCAAGGCTTTCGGCGGCCTTGGCTCAGCGCAGTCGGCAGCGCCGCACTGCTCGGCAGCGCGACGTTCATCGCCGAAGGCCCCGCGCTCGGCCACTTCAGCACGCGCGCGTCGATCGAAGCCGCGCTCGGACAGCACGTTTCCGGCGCGCGCTGCGACGTCGCGTACTCGGCCGGCATTTTGCGGCGCGACGCGCTGCTCTTCGCCAAAGACTGCGACGCCGAGCTTCGCGCCGACGAAGCTTATTTCGAGATCGCAGGTCCGCCGCGCGTGACCGCGTTCCTATTCGCGAACGAAGCCGAAAAAGGCCGTTTAATGGGCGCTTCCAGCACCTACATCGCCAAACCGTGGCGCCGCGAAATCTATGTGCAGTACGCGCCGTACCCGCATCCGGTCGTCGGACACGAGCTCGCGCACGTGGTCGCGGGCAGCTTCGGGGCAGGGCCGTTCAAAGTCGCGGGCCCGCTCGGCGGTTTGATTCCGGATCCCGGTCGTATCGAAGGCGTCGCAGTCGCCGCATCGCCAAACGACAACGACGATTTCACGCTCGACGAATGGGCCAAAACCCTGCTCGACCTGTCGCTGTTGCCGCCGCTCGATTCAGTATTTCGCCTGGGTTTTCTCGGCCAAAACTCATCGACGGCGTACACGGTCGCTGGCGCGTTCGTGTCTTGGTTCAAGCTGCATTTCGGTGCCGCGGCGCTCCGCCGCTGGTACGGCGGTGAAGCAATCGAGAAAGTGAGCGGCAAAAGCTTCAGCGAGCTTGAAGCCGCCTGGCGCGCGGATCTGGCCAAAGTTCAAGTCGCGCCCGCGCTGTTGAATGAAGCGCGCGTCCGCTTCGATCGCCCCGCGTTGTTCGGCCGACACTGTCCGCGCATCGTCGATAAGTTGAACGGCATTGCGGTGCAAAAGCTGAACAGCGCGGACACGGCCGGCGCGCGCGCCGATCTCGCCGCGGTCCTGAAGCTCGATCCACACCACAATTCGGCCAAATTCGAGCTTGTTGCCTGTGACGTCAAAGACGGCGACGAAGCCGCGGCGCTGAAAGCCTACGCCGCGCTCGCGTCGTCGCCGGAGCTCGCGAAGCTCGAGCAAGCGGGCGCGCTCGAAGCCGAAGGCGACGTCGAGTTGCGCGCGGGCCATGTCGACGAAGCACGCCGTGACTACGACGCTGTCGCCGCGATCACCGCGGACGAAGATCGCTTGCGCACGCTCGACGTCAAACGCTCGCCACAAAACGAACTCCAGCGCCGCGCGATCGTCGACTTGTTGATCGGCGACCCAGTGCTTGGCCAATCGTTCGAAGTGGCCGCGCCGCGCATCGCCGAGTGGCGTGCCGCCGAGCCGAAAAATGGGCTCCCAGCCTACCTTTTGGGCAAAAATTTGTTTGGGCGTGGGCGCTTTGCCGACGCTGCCGAATACCTCGATGCGGCGCTGGCAAGCGAACTCTCATTGCCACGCGTCACGCGCGAAGCCTGGCGCACGCGTCTGATCTTAGCCTGCGCAGTCGGCGACAGCGCCGCCAAAACGCGCGCGCTCACCGCCTTACGCAGCGACGCGGATCTGAGCGCCGCCCGTCGCGCGACGATTGAGCGGTTGGCGCTGCGCTGCATTGCTCCGTAGAGGGCAGCAGCCAAATCCTAAAGATCTGGGCTGATTGTTCGTGAATCTTTGGGATGTTTTTGGGCCCTGCGCGAGCACAGCGCTTGGCCGCTCGCGCGACGGGCAGCGCGACTAGCGCCTGTTCGGTCAGTTCTAACGTGGCCGCCTCTCCTACGAGAACCGTGATCAGCCCGGCGAATCAGTAGCCTTGTTTTATTTCCGGGCA
>DASYCL010000910.1:0-5108 GCA_036500245.1 Polyangiaceae bacterium
GCGTCTGTCGGAGGCACGGCGCGTTCGTCCCCGAAGTAAACGTGCACCCGGGTCCAATCTATTCCCGGAATTTGCGCGAGCGCTTCATAGGCAGCGCGCGGTGTGGTCCCGCCAGCCAATGCGATCGAAGCATTGCCTTCTGCAGCAATCGCGCTCGTCAGCGCCACTGCGATGCGCTCGGCCGCGACATTCGCAAGCTGACTCGAATCGACGACTTCAGTTACCATTTCTGTGGAAGCCTACACTGGAACCGCGACCGCGGGCCGGGGTCGCGAAAGACTCGAAAGTGGTGCGTCGCCCCCCTGCAAGCGCTATGGTCCGGGCGTTCCTATATGGTTGACCCGGCTTTGCTTCGCGATCGTGTGCTCGTCGGTCGCTACCGGCTGGATGAAAGGCTGGGTGCGGGCGGGATGGGCTCCATCTGGCGCGCGCAGCACTTGGTTTTAGCCGCGCCGGTCGCCGTCAAGTTGATCGACCGTGAAGCCGTAGCCGATGAAGAGACGCTCGGCCGCTTCATGCGCGAAGCGCAATCCGCGGCGACGCTGCGCAGTCCGCACGTCGTGCAGATCCTCGACTATGGCGTGGACGACAAATTGCCGTTCATCGTGATGGAGCTTTTGGACGGCGAAAACTTGGCGCAGCGGCTGCGTCGCGTTGGCCGTCTGTCTTCGGCGGAGACGGCGCGGATCATCACGCACATCGGTCGTGCCGTCGGCCGCGCGCACGAAGCCGGAATCGTGCACCGCGATCTGAAACCGGAGAACGTGTTTCTGATCCGCAATGAAGACGAAGAAATCGCCAAGGTGCTCGACTTCGGCGTGGCCAAGGTCTCGTCCGTCGGCGCGCTCGGTCAAGAGGGGACGCGCACGCGCACCGGTTCGATCCTCGGCACGCCGTATTACATGAGCCCCGAGCAAGCGCAGGGCAACAAGACCGTCGATCATCGGTCGGATTTGTGGTCGCTCGGCGTGATCGCGTTCGAGTGCTTGACCGGCAAGCGGCCATTTTACAGCGATGGACTCGGGGATTTGGTTTTGCAAATTTGCATTCGGGACATCCCGGTGCCGTCCGACATCGCCTCGGTGGCGCTCGGCTTCGATGCTTGGTTTGCGCGCGCCGTCGCACGCGATCCAGACGCGCGCTTCCAATCCGCGCGTGAATTGACGGATGCGCTGCGCGAAGTGCTCGGCACCGACACCGCGCGCGAAGTGCCATGGACCGCGCCGGAAGTGTCCGTCACCTCGAACGAGGAAGCCGCGCCGAATTCGCAAGCGCGGACCCGCATCGACTCGCCGCCGCCGGATTCGGCGGCGCCCACGATCGCCGCCGAATCGAACTCGCGCATTCGCTTGGCGAGCAGCAGCGCGCCCGCGGATCAACACGCCGCAACCATCGCGATGCCGAGCGACGCGACCTCATCGGGCTCGGACGGCCCGAAGAGCTCGCGTTCGCACAAGTCTCGGCCGGAGCAGTCACAGCCCGAGATCTCGCGCCCGAACAGCGCCGTCATCGCCGAGCTGCTCGCGCACGCTGAGTCGGAGGCCCCGCGCAAGCGCTCGGGTGCGGGTCTCGTGTTCGCAGTGGCGGCGACTGCGCTCACGATCGGTCTCGGCGCAGGCTTCGTGTTCATGAAACGTCAGCACGATCCGCGGCTGCGTCCACTGCCGAGCGCGGCGCCGCCGCCGGTGCGCGGCGATGCCGCGCCGTCGCATGGGCGATCCGACAAAAGAGCGCCGGACCACGCGGCTTCCGCACACGACGAGTCGGCCGCGCCTGCTACGAGTGCGTCCGCAAAATCCGCGGCCGGTAGCCACTCGGGCGCGATCGCGTCGGCGGCCCCCAAATCAAGCGCATCCGCAACGCCAACCAACGCTTCCGCGCCGGACGCCGGCTGGGTCAAACCTGCCTGGGCAATTCCGGACGACGAACCGCATCGCGCTCACGCCGACGACGCGCGTGACGGCGGTAAGTGACGCCGAAGCCGCGTCACTTGCGCGCGGGCAAGATCGCTTCGAGGTTTTCGGCTTCGGGTAGCTTCGACGTCGCGACGTCGATTTGTGCTTTCTGGAGCTTGCCGGAGAGATCGACGTTCACGGCTTGCCAGCGCGTGTATGCGTCGAGCACCCAGATGCCGCTTTCGCGCGTGCCGTTGCCGGACCAGCCGTTGCCGCCGAACGGCAAGTGCGCTTCGGCGCCGGTGGTCGAGTTGTTGATGCTGCTCATGCCGGCCGAGATTTCTTCCTTGAAGCGCAACATCAGCCGCGCGTCGCGCGTGTAAATCGCGCTCGAAAGTCCGTACGGCGTGCCGTTCGCGGCGGCCATCGCTTCTTCGACGCCGTCGACTTCGACCAAATTGATGGTCGGGCCGAAGCACTCTTCTTGTGCGATGCGCATGCTCATCTTCACCTGGTCGAAGATGCGCGGGTTCGTGTACAGGCCGAGCGCGGCGTTGCCGCAGAAGCCTTCGGGCTCTTCGCCCGGCAAAATGCGGCGGCCGTCGAGCAAGAGCTCTGCGCCGTCGTCGAGGCCGGTCTCGCGCTGGCGCATGAAGCCGTCCATGAAGCGTTGATTGATCATCGGGCCGTAGTCGACGTTCGGGTTCGACGGATCGCCGATTTTTAGGCTGCGCGCGCGGCGCGACAATTTCTCGCGCACGAGCGGCATCACGCGCCGATCGACGATCACGTTGCCGGCGCTGGTGCAGCGCTGCCCCGCGGTGCCGAACGCGGCCCAGAGCGCGCCATCGACGGCGAGATCGATGTCCGCGTCGGCCAAGATCACGAGCGGATTCTTGCCGCCGAGTTCGAGGGACGGTTGCTGTAAGTTTCGCCCGCAAATTTCCCCGATTTTGCGGCCGACCGCGGTCGAACCGGTGAACGAAATTTTTGCGAGCAGTCCGGCTTCGACTTGCTCGACCAAGAACTGGCCGGCGCCGTCTTTGCCGCCGCCGTGCACCACGCTGAGCACCCCTGGCGGCAAGCCGGCGCGCAGCCACGCGCGCAAAAACAATTCCGCCGTGCCCGGCGCGTCGTCCGATGGTTTCCACACGACGGCGTTGCCGCACAAGAGCGCAGGAATGATTTTCCATGACGGCACCGCGATCGGAAAATTGCCGGCCGTGATCACGCCGACCACGCCGAGCGGCCGGCGGTACGTGAAGAGCTCTTTGTCTGCCAGCTCGCTCGGCACTGTTTGACCGTAGAGGCGCCGGCCTTCGCTTTGAAAGAATGACGCGGTGTCGATTGCCTCTTGGACGCTGCCGCGCGCTTCGCGCAGCGGTTTGCCCATTTCGCGCGTGACGAAGCGCGCGAGCGCCTCTTTGTCCTGCACCAACAAAAATGCCAAACGCGCCAAAACCTCCGCGCGCTGCGGCGCCGGCGTGCGCGACCATGCGGCGGCTGCTTCTTTTGCGGCGCTGCACGCGGCGCGCACCTCCTCGGGCGAGCTCTCCGGCGCGACCGAAACCAAATCCTGGTGATTGGCCGGGTTTCGTCGTTCGAAGTGCGGCCCCGAGCTCGGCCGCACTTTGCCATCGTAGAAGTTGCTGAGTAGGAGCGTGTGTGGAAACGGCGCGGACTGCTCGCGAGTCTGCATGCCTTTCAGGGTGCGATCCTTCGCGCCACTGGGCAAGTCGCGCGGGGCTTCACGGCCTTGCGCCAAAAGCCGCCAGCGTCGAAGAAAATTGGGCTAAAAGGGCTGCGCGAGGAAGCCCGAAGATGAATTTTTCTGTGCGCACCGCAGAGCAGCTGGTGATCGAAAATGTCACGCCGAAGCTCGACGGAGGTCGCTACCCGATTAAGCGCGTGATTGGCAGCACGCTCGAGGTGAGCGCCGATATTTTCAAGGACGGTCACGATTCAATTGCCGCGCGTATCCTCTATCGGCGTCCGGGCGAGAGCGAGTACCGCGTCGCGCCGCTCGCGTATCATTTCGACGCGGACCGCTGGTACGGCTCGTTCAAAGTCGATCAAATCGGCATGTGGCAATACCTGGTCGAAGCTTGGCCCGATCGCTTCGGCACTTGGCGCTCCGATCTCGGCAAGCGCGTGAACGCGGGTCAAGACGTGCGTCCCGAGCTGCTCGAAGGCGCGGGCATTCTGTCGCGGCTGGCGCAGAAACTTTCGGGCCCCGCGTCGCGTCGCGTCGCGGACGCGGCGACGCGCCTCGCCGATGCAAAGCAGGCACTCGATGAGCGGCTCAAAATCGCGTTCGCCGAAGATGTGCTCGAGCTCGTGAACGCGCCGCTGTTCGCCGAAGAAGCGTCGCGCTCGCCCGATCTCGAGGTCTATGCCGATCGCGCTGAGGCCTGTTTTTCTGCTTGGTACGAGCTGTTTCCGCGCTCGCAAGGTCGCGAGCCGGGCAAACACGGCACCTTCGCGGACACCGCGCGCCGCTTGCCGGAAATCGCGGCGCTCGGCTTCGACGTGATCTACTTGCCGCCGATTCACCCGATCGGTGAGACGCACCGCAAGGGTCGTAACAATTCTCCCGCCTGCATGCCCGGCGACGTCGGAAGCCCGTGGGCCATCGGCGGCAAAGACGGCGGTCACACCGGGATTCATCGCGAGCTCGGTACGCTCGCGGACTTCGACAAACTGGTGGCGAGTGCGAAGGACTTCGGAATCGAAGTCGCGCTCGACTTCGCGCTGCAATGTTCGCCCGATCATCCGTGGGTGAAAGAGCACCCGGAGTGGTTTTTCATTCGCCCCGACGGCAGCATTCGCTACGCCGAAAATCCGCCCAAGAAATACGAGGACATCTATCCGATCAATTTTTGGTGCAAAGATCGCGAGGGATTGTGGAATGCCTGTCGCGACGCGGTACTGTTCTGGATTTCGCACGGCGTGACGATTTTCCGCGTCGACAATCCGCACACCAAGCCGCTCTCGTTCTGGGAATGGCTGATCCGCGAAGTGCAGCTCAAGCATCCGGAGACAATTTTCCTGTCCGAGTCGTTCACGCGGCCGAAGCGCATGAAGAGCCTGGCCAAGCTCGGCTTCACGCAGAGCTACACGTATTTCACCTGGAAGAACTCGTCCTGGGAGCTCAAGGACTACCTGACGGAGCTCACGCGCACGGACATGGTCGAGTATTACCGGCCGAACTTC